>CAZBRY010000074.1:0-11208 GCA_964494285.1 uncultured Lachnospiraceae bacterium | reverse complement strand
GGGTTCGAACCCTGGACACCCTGATTAAGAGTCAGGTGCTCTACCAACTGAGCTAGTCGCGCTTATTGGTAACGCAAGGACTATTATATTATATAGTTTTTAGAAATGCAAGCATTTTCTGAAAAATGTTAATAATGTGAAATAAAAAACGAAGAGGAAGTAAAAATGATATTTGAAACACATGCACACTATGATGATCACGCATTTGATGAGGACAGAGAAGAATTGTTATCAAAGCTTGAAGAAGCTGGCATTTTTTATGTCGTGAACGTCGGCTCCGATTTGGATAGCTGCGCTCGCACGTTAGAGTTGACGAAGAGCCATCCGTTTTTGTATGGGGCTTTGGGAATTCACCCGAGCGACACCGGCGGGCTGACAGAGGAAGACATTGGATGGATTGGTGAAAAGTGCGAGGAAAAGAAAATCGTTGCAATCGGGGAAATTGGCTTGGATTATTACTGGGATGAGCCGGATAGAAAAGTTCAGAAAAAATGGTTTATCCGGCAGCTGGCTCTTGCAAAGGAAAAGGGGCTTCCAGTCATTATACACAGCAGGGATGCCGCAAAAGACACGTTGGATATTATGAAAGAGCAGCATGCGGCGGAGATTGGGGGCGTGATTCATTGCTTTTCTTATGGTCCGGAGATTGCTGAGGAATATTTAAAAATGGGATTTCAAATTGGGATTGGTGGTGTGCTGACATTTAAGAATGCCAAAAAGCTGAAGGAAGTAGTGGAGATGCTTCCGATTGACAGGATATTGCTCGAGACGGACAGTCCGTACCTTGCGCCGGTACCGAACAGGGGTAAGAGAAATTCTTCATTGAATATTTCATATATAATAGAAGAAATAGCAAGGATTAAGGGGCTTACGGAGGATGAAATTGAAAGAGCCACGACGGCAAATGCCAAGAGACTGTACCGGATTAGCGAATAAGACCAAAGTAAATAGAAAGTGGTAGGAGAAAAGACTATGGCATCATTGGGAAATCCAACAAATACGGCGGCAATGATACAAAAACACCGGTTTGTTTTTCAAAAGAAATATGGGCAGAATTTTTTAGTCGATACGCATGTGCTTGATAAAATTATTCAAGCCGCTAAAATTACAAAGGATGATTATGTCATTGAGATTGGACCGGGAATCGGCACGATGACGCAGCGCTTATGTGAGAGTGCGCGGGGCGTTGCCGCCATTGAAATTGACAGGGCTCTCATTCCGATACTTGGTGAAACGCTTGCGGATTATGATAATATTTCTATTATCAATGAAGATGTTTTAAAAGTTGATCTTATAAAATTAATTCAAGAAAAAAATGATGGAAGGCCGGTCAAAATTGTTGCCAATCTTCCCTATTACATTACAACGCCGATCATTATGTGGCTGTTTGAAGCGCATGTGCCGGTTTTTAGCATTACAGTTATGGTGCAAAAGGAAGTGGCCGATCGCATGCAGGTTGGACCCGGCACGAAGGATTATGGGGCACTTTCTTTGGCAGTGCAGTATTATGCGAAGCCCCAAATCATCATGACCGTATCGCCCAACTGTTTTATACCGCGTCCCAAGGTGGGATCTGCAGTAATTCAGTTAAACGTATACGAAGAGCCGGTGGTGCAGGCGGAGGATGAGAAACTGATGTTTCGAATCATCAGGGCATCTTTTAATCAAAGGAGGAAAACACTTGTAAACAGCCTTTATAATTCTTCAGAACTGTTATTCGAAAAGGAACAGATTATAAACGTGCTGGGAACCATGGGAATTTCGGAAAATATACGTGGAGAGGCACTAACACTTGACCAGTTTGCAGAGCTGAGCAATTGTTTGAATCGCACTAATAATTCTGTTAATTTAAAGAATACAAACTAATATTGGAGAAATAAACTATAAACATTTGATAAACTTATAAATAATCTGCAAACTGGTTGACAAGGGAATGACCTGATGCTATAATACAACTATCAATCAGGAACCTGTTTTTTCATTATGACAGAGAAGCCTCACTAAAGTTCAATATTGCAGAGGCAAAAGGTAAAGTGTCCGTAAGGTGCGATACAGTTTGTTCGTGAAAAACAGGAGATTGATTACATAAATAAGTCGGAAAAGGGAGGAGGAGAGTCCGATGGGAACGATAGGTAATTAGCAGCCGTTTTGACATCTGTCAAAACGGCTGTTTTTATGTGTTTTTACGCCGAATATTTTTTGACAATACACTAGACCTATGGTAAACTTAGTTAGAAATGCATAGATATTGTTGTTTTTTGGTAGTAAAAAATTAAAAAATATCCAAAAATTATTTAATAAATCATTGATAAAAGTATGAGGTGAAAGTTAATTGGACAAATATGAATACCAGGTTTGTGCCGATCAGATCAAGTCGCTGCTTGCCGAGAGAAAATATACAGAGGCAATGGAGATCGCAGATACAATTGATTGGCGCAGGGTAAAAAGTGTTTCGATGCTTTGTACGGTCAGTGAGATATATAAAATAAATAAAAGATATGAAGAAAGCCGGGATATCCTTCTCCTGGCTTATGAACGTTATCCGAACGGAAGGATGATCGTTTATGCTCTTTGTGAGCTTGCCATTAAAATGGATGATCTTCTTCAGGCAGTTGAATATTATAAGGAGTTTGTGCAGATTGCCCCGGGAGATACTGGCAGTTATATTTTATTATATAAGATATATGAAGCACAGGATGTGTCTCTGGAAGAGAGAATAGAAGTGCTTAAGGAGTTTAAAAAGAGGGATTATCGGGAAAAATGGGCATATGAATTAGCATACCTTTATCATAAAACAGGACAAGAGACAAATTGTATTGCGGAATGTGACGAGTTGATTTTGTGGTTTGGCGAAGGCAGATATGTCAAGAGAGCCTTGGAGCTGAAAATGGAGCATGCTGGGCTTTCAGCAGAACAGCAGATGAAATATGAAGGCCGACAGGAAAACGCATTACCACCGATGGCGGAGGATGCTTTTCAAGAGCCCAATTATGGGTCGGAGCATATTCAGGTTCAGCCCGTTAATACTGGGAAATTTAGTACAATGAATTTACAGGAAGAGCTTGCTAAGAGCATGGAAGAACTCCTGGTTAGTGAGGATGGGAGCGCACAGGCTCCTTATTATGGGCAGGCAGAGTATTTGTATGAGCCTGCGCAGGTCGGACAGGGCTATCAGCAGATGTATGACCAGCAGCAGCCGCCGCAGCAGCTGTATGAACAGCCTGTACAGGAGGCTTCTCAGCCCCTTTATGAGCAACAGGAATACGAACATCCAACATACGAACAACCGACATATGAGCAACAGGAACATGGCTGGCAGGGATATGAGCAGGTACCACCTTACGGACAAGAGTACGTCCAACAGCCTTTGGAACCGCGGGGAACCTATGAATCACCTATGCAGGAGACACCTCAGCCGTTATACGAGCCTGAGACCTTTATTTCAGAGCCTCAAGTCGTTGTATCGGAGCCTGAGACAGAAATTGTGCACACGGCAGGTAAAGAATACGACTCGATGCTTTCTCAGGAATATGACGGACAGATTTCACTTAGTTTACCAGATACGGATATGGTTGAAAAGCAGATTACCGGTCAGATTAATCTAGAGGATGTTTTAAAAGGCTGGGAAGAGAAGAAAAAGGAAAATGAACAAAAGCGGTTGGCAGAGGTCAAAAGGAGATCGTTAGAGCAGACAAATGATATTATGTCCCAGCTTATTGGTGTTATTCCGGGCATTCAACTTCCAAAGGAGCCCGAGAAGCCTGCAGAAGTACCATTATCGGAGCCGCAAGTTTCCGAGCCGGCGCAAGCGCTGGTCTTAACGGAAGAAACTGCGTTTGGTATGGAGGATATCGAAGAGGAACCGGTGGAAAAAAAGGTATTTTCCGAATTGCCGACGCCTTCTGTAGTAAAAGCTCCAATTACAAAATCTAAGGTTACGATGGCAATTCCGGGCACACTGCCTTCCGGCAGAATGATGACACTGGATGAGGAATACGGAGGAAATCTTGCGAAGATCAGGGAACAGGACGAGGAGCTTGTCAAAAGGCAAACAGGAGAAATTCCCGAAATAACGGCCGAGCAGGCCCCCCCTTTGTTTGAGGAACAAGAAACACAGGAACAGCCAATACAGGAAATTCCAAAACAGGAAATACAGCCGGAAACGGATGACAGCAGAGATCATGAGGAGGAGTCAAAGGAAGCGGTACCGCTTCCTTCCAATCATATATCGAAGTACCCATATGAAGCAGAAGACTATGGCGAGGTTGAGGAGCTGGAGGATATCGAACAGCCGGAAGAGCTGGATGATATTATTATGACAAGGGATTTACCGCTAGATGCAATTGCCCAGGCCAACTATGAAGCGGGAATTGAGCCGGTCGATGTGGAAGAAGAGGATTCCGAGGATATTGAGGAGTCTTTAAAGGAAAATAAAAAGAAAAAATCCAATCATCCGAGCTATATGACGCTTGAGGAGGCGCCTAAGAGCAGGCGGGAATTTGATGAGGAAGAGCAGAGAATATTTGCTCGTTTTGAAGGCATAGAAGTATTAAAGGCACAAATTGTAGATGTCATGGACGATATGAGCATGAATGCGGATAAAGGGAACGTTGTCGTGATGGGTTCTGAATTATCAGGCAGAAAGGGTCTTGCGATTGATATTGTCAAAGCAATTCAGATGATGGATTCCAATTTTTCCGGTAAGGTTGCAAAGATATCGGGCGAGGCGTTGAATAAAAAGAATATTCCGATGACGATTAAAAAGCTGCAGAACGGTGCTTTGATTGTTGAAAATGCCGGTGGCTTGACAAAGGATTCCATGAGGATGATTGCGGAAGCTCTTTCTGAGGAGACAGAGCCCGTGCTTGTTGTGCTGGAGGGAACAAGGGATACAGTACAGCCGCTTCTTAACGCGTCGAAGCTGATAAAAAGAGTGTTTAACGCAAGAATTGACATTGCAGAATATACAAATGACGATCTCGTTGCTTATGGAAAGGGTTATGCGAAGGAGCAGGAGTACAGTATTGATGAGATGGGAATACTTGCGCTGTATACAAGGATTGGTGAGCTACAGGCACTGGATCATACCGTATCCGTTGATGAAGTAAAGGAAATTGTTGATACGGCAATCAAGCACGTGGATAAAAAGAATATGTCTCATTTCATGGACGTATTATTTGCAAAACGTTATGACGAGGAGGATTACATCATCCTTAGGGAAAAAGATTTCATAACAAAATAGATTGGGGGCTATTGGATGGCTACAGTACAAAAATTGACTCCGCTTGTTACAGAAATGGATCAGTATCTGTTTGGTTCGGGCATACATTATGATGTGTATAAAAAGCTCGGCGCGCATCCGACAAAAAAGGATGGAGTAAAAGGAATTTATTTTGCTGTTTGGGCGCCAAATGCTGCTAAAGTCAGCCTAATCGGTGATTTTAACGGCTGGGAGGGGGGTGCTAATCCGATGACCCGTCTCGAGCCGCTTGGTATTTATGAGACATTTGTGCCGGAGCTTGGTTTGGATGAGTTATATAAATACGAAATTACGACTTCGCATGGTGAAAAGCTTTTTAAGGCGGATCCGTTTGCAAATAAGGCAGAGCTTCGCCCGGGGACGGCTTCTATTACGACTGATATTACAAAATTTAAATGGTCTGATCATGCGTGGGTGAAGCATCGTGAAGAATCAATTATGCAAACGGAACCGATGGCGATATATGAGTGTCATATTGGTTCGTGGATGCGCCATCCGGGTCGGGAAGACGACGGCTTTTACACCTATCGCCAGTTTGCAGATAGAGTAACGGAATATCTTTTGGATATGAATTATACCCATGTGGAATTAATTGGCATTGCGGAATATCCTTTTGACGGATCCTGGGGCTATCAGGTGACCGGCTACTATGCACCGACTTCCAGATATGGTACGCCGGCGGATTTTGCTTATCTAGTCAATAAGCTCCATAAAAACAACATTGGTGTGATTTTGGACTGGGTTCCGGCACATTTTCCCAAAGATGCGCATGGACTTGCCAATTTTGACGGCGGCTGTCTGTTTGAATATGCGGATCCAAGAAAGGGCGAGCACCCGGATTGGGGAACAAAGATATTTGACTATGGCAAGAACGAAGTAAAAAATTTTCTGATTGCCAATGCTATTTTCTGGATTAGAGAATTCCATATAGATGGGCTACGTGTGGATGCGGTCGCATCCATGCTGTATCTGGATTATGGAAAAGAGGCAGGACAATGGATTCCGAATAAATACGGCGGAAACAAAAATCTAGAAGCGATTGAGTTTTTCAAGCATTTAAATTCCGTGATTTTGGGTATGTTTCCGGGTACAATGATGATTGCAGAGGAATCGACGGCTTGGCCGCGAGTCACGGATAGACCGGAAAATGACGGGCTTGGATTCAGTTTCAAATGGAACATGGGATGGATGCACGATTTCTGTGACTATATGAAGCTTGACCCGCTTTTCAGAAGAGATAACCATTATAAAATGACATTTGCGATGAGCTATAATTATGCGGAAGACTATATTCTTGTGCTTTCGCATGATGAGGTTGTACATTTGAAATGTTCGATGTTAAATAAAATGCCGGGTTATTATAAAGATAAATTTGCAAATTTGCGAGTTGGCTATACATTCATGATCGGTCATTGCGGAAAGAAGCTCTTGTTTATGGGACAGGAGTTCGGACAGGATTCGGAGTGGGACGAGAATAAGGAGTTGGATTGGACGCTTTTGGAGGATAATCTGCACTCCGGTCTTCAGTCCTACACGCGGGAACTGCTTTGGATTTACAGAAAGTATTCCTGCATGTATGAGTGGGATAACGACCCAAGGGGCTTTTCATGGATTAACGCGGATGACACATACAAAAGCATTTATAGCTTCGTCAGATATGGAGAAAATAAAAAGAACAGCTTGCTGTTTGTTATGAACTTTACTCCGGTTGCCCGAGAGGATTATCGTGTAGGCGTGCCGGAGGATAAAAAATACAAGTTGATTTTAAACAGTGATGAAGCCTGCTTTGGCGGTGAAGGCATGCAGCAGGAGCTTTATTATACCGCGGAAGAGATGGAATGGGACGGCCAGCCGTATTCGATTGCATACCCGCTGCCCGCATACGGAGCTGCAGTTTTTGTTTTTTAATAGTTTGTTATTTATCATACAGGAATTATTTTGAATTTTTAAATTTCAAAATAGTTCCTGTAATCTTTTTTCAGGGTTAAGAATTTGCATCTGACAGCCGAAATAAGATAAAGATGAAACAAAACATTTTGGTTAAGGGAAGATGCATATGAAAGTGGAATTTGGAACGCAGGCGATCAATCAAAATGTTGACAAAGAGAAAACTGCATACGGTACCTGCTGCCAAAAGGATTCCGTAAGGGTTGCGGAGCAGGCGGCGGGTTACACATTAGACATTTCTGGCACAGTTATGGAGAACGCTGCATATGGGAAAGAGGAATTACATTCCATGGAAGACTTTATGCAGGATGCGGGGCAGCAGGATGTGGCCTTACAGAGAGATTACATGGCAGTTATGTCTAATTCTATGTCAACGGAAGATTTTGCGCAGCTGCAGAGGGAAGGGTATTCCCCGGGGAATATGGAAATTGAAACACAAGTGACGATCCTTGATAAGATTAAGGCGACGCTGGCGGAGTCCGGTGTTGTTGTAACTGGTTATAACGATAATCTTTCCGCGGAACAGTTGACCGAGATAGCCGGAAGTGCCGGACGAGCAAGTCAGATAGAAAAGACACTGCGGGAAAATGATTTGCCGGTCACAGAGGAAACGATGCGACGGATGAATGAGCTTTGGAAACAGGCGGAAAACTTAAAACCTCTTTCCGGCGATGCTGTTAAATACATGATTAACAACGGACTAGAGCCAACGATTGAGAATTTATACAAAGCGGAATACAGCACAAGGAATGAAAGCGGGAGGGCAAAGGCGGATTATCAAAACGGAACCTCCGGCTATCCTGCGAAAAAGGCAGAGGCGTGTGGTTGGGAGCAGATACAGGAGCAAGCAGTACATATTATAGAGAGTGCCGGCTTGACAGTTGATGAAAATACAATAGACAGCGCGAAGTGGTTAGTCGAAAATGATGTTCCGCTGACAAAAGAAACGCTTGCCCGATTAGAGGAATTAAGAGCTCTTTCTTTGCCGATGGATGATGCGGCGATTTTAAATGCAATGGCGAAGGCTGTGGCAGACGGAGGAACACCGGCAGAAGCGTTGCTTGTGCAAGGGGAAAGCATTGTAGAAAAAGCGGCGGCGCTGATCAAGAATACAACGGATATTTCTGATGAGGCAATTAAGGAAACGATCGATCACAACGAAGAGTTGACGATTGGCAATCTTTTAAATAATGAAGAGCGAATCAAGGAGCGGGATAGCGCACAGCAGATACTGGCAGGTGAGAAGGCGGATCAAGCATTTTTGTCTGCAAAGCGCTTGCTGGAGGAAACCAGATTGCAAATGACAATGGAAGCCAATTTGAGGCTGCTCAGAAAAGGGTTTTCCATTGACACAGTTTCTCTGGTGAAGCTTGTAGAGGAATTAAAGGCTGCAGAACAGGAATATTACCAGCCGCTGCTTATAGGCAGGGATGGCAGCGACAGTACGGCGCAGGAAAGCAGTCTTTCCGATAAAATCAGTCTTTACAAAAGTACGGAAAGCCTGTTGGCGCAGATTCGGACTGTACCTGCGGCGGTGCTCGGAAAACTTGGTACGAGTGGGGAAGCACTAACGCTTTCCGGCGTTTATGAGGAAGGTACAGTATTAAAGAGCGCCTATGAAAAAGCCGGCACAACATATGAAGCCTTGATGACTGCGCCAAGGGCGGATCTGGGCGATTCGATACAAAAGGCATTTCAGAATACCGATGCGCTGCTGGTGGAAATGGGCTTTGAACAAAATGAGGCAAATAGAAGGGCCGTTCGGATATTGGGTTACAGCGGAACGGAAATTAACAGCGAAACGGTGGAGGCTGTCCGCAGCGCGGACCAGGTGGTAACAAGCGTCATAGAGAAGATGACACCTGCAAAGATCCTGCAGATGATTAGGAATGGTGAAAACCCGCTTGAAGAAAATATTTATGAGCTTTCCGATTGGCTTTCCAGTAAAGATGCAGAAGAGGAAGCAGAAAAATATAGCAAGTTTTTATGGAAGTTAGAAAAGAACGACGAGATTTCTGAGCAGGAACGAACGGCGTTCCTCGGTGTATATCGGTTATTCAGGCAAATCGAGAAAAGTGATGGAAAGCTAGTTGGGAATGTGCTGAACAGCGGAGAGGATTTGACACTAAGAAACCTGTTATCGGCATCCCGCTCAAATCGAGCATCGGGAATGAATGTTCTGGTGGATGATGACTTTGGGGTTTTGGAGCAGCTTATACAAAAGGGAGAATCTATTTCGTTGCAGATTGAAACGGGCTTTCTTGCAGGCGGCGAAGGGGGTGTAAAAGGCGGTCGACAGCAATATTCTTCGAATCTCGCAAGCGAGGTGTTTGACAAACTGACGCCGGAAGGGCTGCAGCAATCGGGGCTTTCATTGGACACAACGTTGGAAGCGCTTGCGGAGGAAATGAGACAGGCAGCAGATACGCAGCAAACCGATCGAAACTATATAGAGGAGCAGATGTTGGATATCAGGGCGGCGGCTAAGGTCGAGGAAAATGTGATGAAAGCGTTGCAGAACACGGGGCAGCCTGTGACGGTCAATCATTTACTGGCGGCAGACAGCTTGATGAATGTGAGAGGAAGTCTTTATGAAAAGCTTATAAAGCAACAAAGCGGGAAAGAAGATCGAAAAGAAAAGCTGGAAAAGGCGATGGAGTCTGTGCGGGAGGGACTTACCTCCAAGGAGGAGGCCGGTGCCGCATATGAGAAGTTTCAGATGCTTGCGAAGGAGTTTTTATCAGAGGATATGCAAAACGCAGCAGAGTCGGTCAACGTGAAGGAAAGGAAGCTGCTTTTCAAACAGCTTTCTGTTGCAGCCGGATTTGCCAAGGATGAAAATTATGAGGTGCCGGTACAGATCGATGGCCAGTGGACCTCGATTAATTTAAAAATTATCCGAGGGGGCGAGGCATCCGGCAGGGTAACGGCAGCGATGGAAACGGAGCGCTACGGAAAGGTGACGGCGCAGTTTGAGGTTTATGATAAGCAAGTAAAGGGATCCATTTCCAGTGATCAGGCGGAAGGGCTCGAAGAATTATTGACCAAATCTGCCGCCTTTGAAACAGCACTTGCAGGTGCTGACAGGACCGTGAGCGAGCTTCAATTCCTCAAGGTAAGGACGCTTGATTCTCATCAATTTACGGAAGAGGTCTCCGGCGGAGACGGCACAGCTCCGACGAAGGAGCTCTATGACATAGCAAAGGCTTTTATCACTGTACTACAGCAAAAAGGAGAGTTGGCATATGAAAATTAATTCAAATATTCAGGCAATGATTACAAACAATATACTAAGGAAAAATGAGGAGCTGCTTTCAAAATCTTCGGAGAAAATGTCATCAGGCTACCGTATTAACAGCGCGAAGGACAATCCGGCAGGCATGGCCATTACAAATAAAATGAATGCACAAATCAAAAGCTTGAACAAAGCGAACCAAAATGCGTCGAATGCGGTCAACGTCATAGAGACAGCCGAAGGAGCGCTTGCAGAGATTCAGGAAATGATTCAGAGAATGAACGAGCTGGCGGTCAAATCCGCAAGCGGCACAAATGTGACTGCAGACAGAGAAGCCATTCAGCGCGAGGTAGATCAGCTTTGTGCGGAAATAGAGAGGGTTGCGGCCGACACGGAATACAATACGCAAAATTTGCTTGGTGGCCAGCAGGAATTAAAGGGCTATTCCGACAACGCAGATGTTAGTGTGAGATTTTATAATTCCAGTTTTAGGACGGGATCGTATCTTATTGAATATGGCACCAATGCAAACGGCGAGGTTGAGGTCGTAAGCCCCAGCCCCTTTCCGCTTACGGCAACCATTGTAACAGAAAACGGATCTACAACGATTAAGATGCCGGACGGAGGAGAGCTGATTGTCGATTATGATGAAGAAGTGGTGAAGGCGGCGGCTCCGGGAACTGTTTCGGCAAATCTTGACATTAGCGGCATCGGCGGCATGAAGATACAGGTAGGAACTTCGGAGGGTCAGGAAATACGAGTGATC
>CAZBRY010000073.1:1592-11238 GCA_964494285.1 uncultured Lachnospiraceae bacterium | reverse complement strand
TAAGCATTTTTTGAAAATGTCCCAATTCCATATTTGCCCGGCAAACTGGCAATCGGCAATAACACACCACTCTTTCTCATAAACTACCTCCAACTCTCCTCATGTCCGTCAGCCCTTCACAGCGCCGGCGACGACACCCTCGATAATGTATTTTTGACATGCAAGATAAAATGCAATAATCGGAATGATCGCAAGCACGAGCATTGCCATCATCGCACCCATGTCGATCGAGCCATATCCACCTCTTAAATATTGGATTGCGATCGAAATCGTCTTGTACTTCTTAATGTCGAGCACGAGGTAGGGCAGCAGATAGTCATTCCATATCCACATTGCCTGCAAAATCGCCACAGTAATGCTCGTCGGCTTCAAAATCGGGAATACAATCTGAAAATAAGTCTGCAGCGGATTGCAGCCATCGATCATCGCCGCCTCTTCAATTTCCAGCGGAATCGATTTGACAAAGCCGCAAAACATAAATACCGCAAGTCCCGCTCCAAAGCCGAGATAGACAATAATAATTGAAATAGGCGTATTTAAGTGCAGCATATTCGCAATTTTGGAAAGTGTGAACATGACCATCTGGAACGGTACGATCATTGAAAACAGGCAGAGGTAATAAAGACCCTCGGTCAGCTTGTTCTTCACCCTTGTAATATACCAGGCACACATAGAGGTGCAAAGTATAATAACGAGCACAGAGCCTACCGTAATAATCAGTGTGTTCAAAAAGGATCCCCAGAAATTGATTTTTTCCATTCCTCTTGTGTAATTTTCAAAACCGACAAATGATTTTCCTGCCGGAATATTAAACGGCATCTTTGTGATATATGCTTTTTTCTTAAAAGAATTGAGCAGCACGATCACAATTGGAGATACATAAGCAATGGAAAAAATGCTAAAAATCCATGTCAGAACCGGATTACTTTTCTTTTTCATTATTGCTGCACCTCCTTCGTTCTAGTCAAACGCATCTGCACAATTGCAATCATCGCTACGAGCAGAAAGAATACGACCGCCTTCGCCTGACCGACACCTTCCCAACCCACTCTTCCATAAAATGTATTATAAATGTTAAGTGCAAGCATTTCTGACATATTGGATGGCTCTCCTGCTGTCAACGCGAGGTTCTGATCAAACAGTTTGAAAGAATTTGTCAGCGTCAAAAATGTGCAGATTGTAATAGAAGGCATCACCATCGGAATGATAACGTTCTTTAATGTCTGCCACTTCGTCGCTCCATCAATTTTAGCTGCTTCTATGAGATCGCCCGGCACATTTTGAATGCCTGCGATATAGATGATCATCATGTAGCCGACCTGCTGCCAGCACATTAAGATCAGCAGTCCCCAGAAGCCATATGCGGAACTGTACGTCAGCGTTCGTTCCCAATGCAGTAAAATACCATTTAAAATCAACTGCCAGATATAACCCAAAATGATGCCGCCAATTAAATTGGGCATAAAAAATATCGTTCTGAAAATATTTGTTCCACGAAAGCCTTTTGTCAACAGCATTGCCACAATAAACGCGAGCAGATTAATGGTAACAACCGAAACGATTGTGAAAAACGCTGTAAACCATAAAGCATGCTCAAAGGTTGAATCCAAGAAAATACGCGTATAGTTTTTCAAACCCACAAACTCTGCATCAATCACTGTCGTAAATTCACAAAACGATAGATAAACGCCCATCACAAACGGGGCTACGAAGCCTATGGTAAAGGCTAATAATGTTGGTAATACAAATATGGGAAAATATTTTTTGATCGATTTCTCCATAACATTCCCTTTCCGCCTGTCCGAATGCGGTTTCCCGCCTCCGGTTTTTTTTAATAAAGGGTGAGCAGATCGCTCGCTCACCCTTTTAGATTAGATTAAACAAAAATCAAAACCTATTGTTACAATTTTCTGTTTTATTTATTCTGCCGCTGCGTTGGATGCCGCATACTCTGTTGCCCATCCGTCAACGAATGCTGTTACGACTTTATCCCAGTCTCCTGTGCCCTGCGCATACTCAAGAAGTGCGCTGCCAACACCGTTCTTCCACTCTTCAGAAGGCATTGTCGTAAACCACCATGCGACTGCGGTCTTACCTGCGTCAATCGACTCGTTTGCTGCTGCGATCAACGGATTTGCAGGAAGATATTCATCTGTAAAGGTCTTAAACGGTGTGACAAAACCCATATCTGTAGAGAGTGCCGTTCTGCCTTCGTCACTGGAGATTACCCAGCTTAAGAACTCAAGTGTTGCCTGGATATCAGCCTCGGAAGCCTTAGAGTTTACACACCAGTAATTTTCGCTGCCTGTACATAAGCCTTGGTTTTCTTCGCCGTCTGCGCCGATTAAGATGGGAAGCATTCCGAGATCTTCATCTGCTACTTCGTTGCCCTGAATATCGCCGTATGCCCATGTACCATTCTGATAGAATACTGCTTCGCCAAGTGCGAACTCGGAAGCTGCATCTTCACCTGTCTTGCTGGAAAGCAAGCTCGGCGCACACGTTGCGTTGTTGATGTACAGATCCCAAATTGCCTTGTAGTTGTCAAGATAGGATCCCTTGATCGAACCCGTTGTCATACCATCGTTCTCATATTCATAATAGAGCGGAAGGTTTGCAAGATGCGTCTTGAATCTCCAATCGGAGCTGGCATCCATACCTGCCGATGCGAAAGCACCTTCAATTCCAAGATCAGCCTTCTTTGCCTGCATATCCTCTGCAACAGCCTTTAATGTTTCAAAATTATTAATTTCGGATGCATCCGCGATTACTGCGCCATCCAATGCGCAATAGTCTGCAACGAGCGCTTTGTTGTAAATAATACCATAGGTCTCGATTACATAAGCGATAGCGTAAACCTCTCCATTGCTGCCCTTAAGTGAGAAGTCGTCGCTCTTTAACTGTGCGTATACATCGCTGTCTTTCAAATCGTAGGTGTAATCCTTCCAATTTGCAAGACCTACCGGGCCATTTACCTGAAATAAGGTAGGTGCTTCTGATTTTGCCATCTCAGATTTCAGTGTGGATTCATAAGTACCAGATGCTGCGGTTTCGATCGTTACAGGAACACCTGTCTGCTCCGAATAAACTTCTCCCAGAGCTACCCACTGTTCTGCCTGCTCGGGCTTGAAATTTAAATAATAAACCTTTCCGCCTTCTGCGCTTACTTCTTCCGCAGGTTCCTCTGCTGCAGGCTCTTCTGCCGGTGCTGCCGCTTCTTCGGCTGCAGGTGCTTCTTCTACTGCAGGTGCTGCAGAACCGCATCCTGCCAGCAAGGAAGCTACCATTGTTGCTGCAAGTAATGTGCTAATTACTTTCTTTTTCATAATGACTACCTCTCCTTTTAAATTTGTTTGCCGGAAAATGTCCTAACTTTCATTTCCCAACTGATGATTGGGTTGCAAGGTTGTTCTGAAACCGTTCTCGGTACCGTTATCGGTATCGGTATCGGGAACGTTTCCGGTACCTTTGATTTGATACTAACACAGCAATTCAAATAATGCAATCCCCTAATTACAAGTTTGTATATTTTGAATTAATTTGTTCTCTCTTTTTTATTTATTTTTACCAAAGTAGGACTTGCACTTTCTTATTTTTTTTTATATAATCGTCACGGTATGTTTTTAATTGGGAAACGGAGCATAGGACATGAATAAAACAAGAATCGGATTTTTATTTGCAATTTTTGCAGGACTGTTATGGGGAATTAGTGGCAACTGCGGTGATATTCTCTTTCAGCACTATGGAATTTCAGTGGAGTTTCTTGTCACCTGGCGATTGATCATAACAGGGCTCTTGATGCTTTCCTCCTTAATCATTAGAAAGCGTGAGATTTTCTCTATATGGGGCAACCAAAAAGACAGCGCAGTCCTTGCGGGCTTCGCTATCCTTGGGATGATTGGTGTGCAATATTTTTTCTTCTTGACAATCAGGCATTCTAATGCCGCGACCGCCACGGTGATTCAATATATTGCGCCCATCTTTATAGTGATCTGGGCGGCCTTCCGCTCCAAAAAGCTTCCGCATCCGTTTGAAAGCATCGGTGTCCTTCTCGCATTTTTTGGCATTTACTTATTTGCGACCGGCGGCAACTTTCACTCACTCACAATTTCGGGCACAGCACTCATTTTTGGTTTTATTTCTGTGTTCGGGCTGGCTTTTTACATGCTGCTTCCCGTCAGCATCGTTGCCAAATATGGCACGTCACTTGTCGTAGGCTGGGGAATGCTTCTCGCCGGCATTATCATGCTGCTCTTTACACGATTTCCCAAAAGCGGCATCCTGTGGGATTTAAAATCGGTGCTTCTCTATCTATTCTTGATCGTATTTGGGACACTCATTCCATTTACACTGTTTATTAAATCAATCCAGCTCATCGGAGCGGCAAAGGCCGGTATCCTTTCTTGTATGGAGCCGTTTTCCTCTGTCATCGTCTCCGTCGCCTGGCTTGGTCAACGATTTACCGCCGCTGACTATCTTGGCTTCGCCTGCATCATTTTAGCGGTCACTCTGATTTCCATACTGGACTTAATCAAGGAGAAGCAACCTTCCTGATTAATTTTCGTTTTTGTCAAACTCATCTATAATGTATCGGGGTCTTTCCTTGACATCATCATAAATCCTCGTCACATATTCCCCGAGAATACCTGATATAAAAATCTGCAGCCCGCCAATCAGCCAAATCAGCGCACCGGGGCCGGAAATAAACGCTTTTTCTTTCTTTTGCACCATCTTCTGGAAAAAATATGCCCCGGAAACGAGCCCGCCGATACCCAGCACAAAAGCACCTATAAATGTCACATACTCCAGTGGTTTTGAGGAAAAACAGAAAATACCGTGGAATCCCATCCGAAATTCGCCCCACAGCTTGTTATACTTGCTTGTATCGTTTCCTCTGGCTTCGCGATGATACCGGACAGCGGTCTGTTTAAACCCGACATAAGAAACCATCCCCCTGAAAAACATGCTGGACTCCGGCATGTTACGGATCTCCTCGATCACCTTGCGGTTAATCAGACGAAAATCGGCCGTATCCACGGGAATTTCAACAGTGGAAAGAAAGTTAATAACACGGTAAGCCGTCAAATCAATCATCTTACGGACTCTTGTCTCTCCCTGCCGGCTAAGGCGCTGCGCATAAACGACATCATAACCTTCCTCCCATTTTTTCACAAGGCTCAGAATGACCTCGGGCGGATCCTGCAAATCTACATCAATCACAACGCAGATATCACCCGTGCAATTTAAAATCCCAGCCATTGTCGCCGCAGCCTGACGAAAGCGGCGGCTCAAGGTAATCAACTGAACATGGCTGTTTCGCTTCATATTTTCCTTAATCACCTCATAGGTTCTGTCTTTGGATGGATCGAGGCTAAAAATAATTTCATAATCGCAGCCAAGGCCTTCCACCACCTTTTCGGTGCGCTCTAAAAAAGGAACAATACTATTTTCCTCATTATACACCGGAACGACAATCGACATTTTGTATTTTTTCATCTTATCCTCCCTGTTTCTAATTCGCACTTCTTGCTTCTATATTACTTTTATCATGAGATTCCAATCGCAGAAAATACCAGATGTATACAGACTTTGCTATAAGTACTTAAAATTGTAACGGGTTTCTACCTATATTGCAACCACTTTTTTATTTTAAATCTCTTTTTAAATCTCTTTTTGTAAGTCTCTTTTGAGAAAGCCCTTTCGGGAAACAATAAGGACAGTCCACGAAAAACATGTTCCATGACCTGCCCTTATTCTGACCCTATTCTATTATTCTTCGTTATGGGTGCCTCTTTATGACTGTGCGGCCTCAGGTTCGTTCAGCTTCCAAATGTCGCTATTGTATTCCGCAATCGTCCTGTCGGAGGAGAAAAATCCTGCCTCTGCTATATTTACAAGTATTTTCTGCCTCCATTCGCCTTGATCTTCATAATCGGCAAATACCTGATCCTTAACCTTAATGTACTCTTCCAAATCGAGCAGTGTCATGAACCAATCCTTATTTAAAAGTTCCTTATAAAGTCTCTCCAGATTCTCCTTATGGCCTACCTTCAGCGCCGTCTTGCTCACAATAAAATCAACTGCCTCTTTGATGACGGGGCTTCTCTTATAATAATCTTTAGAGTGATAATCAGCCTTTTCATAATGTCGAATGACTGCTTCGCTATCCTCGCCAAATATATAGATATTTTCGTTTCCAACAAGCTGATGAATTTCCACGTTAGCACCATCGCTTGTACCGAGCGTCACCGCACCGTTTAACATGAACTTCATATTTCCGGTTCCGGAGGCTTCCTTGGAGGCAAGCGAAATTTGCTCAGAAATATCGCACGCCGGAATTAGTTTTTCCGCATAGCTCACATTATAGTTTTCCACCATCAGCACCTGCATATAAGGGCTGACCTTAGGATCGCTGTTGACAATTTTCTGCAATACGAGCAACAGGTGAATGATATCCTGCGCGATGACATAAGCCGGCGCAGCCTTTGCTCCAAATATAAATGTCATTGGACGTACCGGTATTTTACCTGCCTTGATTTCCAGATATTTATGAATGATGTAAAGCGCATTCATCTGCTGGCGTTTATATTCGTGCAGACGCTTAATTTGAATATCAAAAACCGAATCCACGTTAAGAGTCACGCCTTCCTTCTTTTGCACGTAAGAAGCAAGTTCTTTTTTCTTATTACGTTTTATTTCATAAATTTTATTTAAAACAACCTGATCCTCTGAAAACTCGAGTAGCTTTTCCAAGGAAGCCGCATCCTTCTTCCAGCCATCCCCAATTAACTCCGTAATATAGTCGGAAAGTTCCTTGTTACAGGACATCAGCCAGCGTCGGAAGGTAATGCCGTTTGTTTTATTATTAAATTTTTCCGGATAAATATCATAAAAAGCGCTGAGCTCCGACTCCTTCAAAATCTCTGTATGAAGTGCTGCCACACCGTTGATCGAAAATCCATAGTGAATATCAATATGTGCCATATGCACACGGGAATCTTTGTCAATGATCTGCACATTCGCATCTCTATATTTTGCCGCAACCCGCTTGTCAAGATCCTTAATAATCGGCACAAGCTGAGGTACTACCTTTTTCAGATACGCAAGCGGCCATTTTTCCAGTGCTTCCGCCAAAATTGTATGATTGGTGTAGGCACAGGTCTGACTTACAATAGAAATTGCCTCCTCGGTTGTAAATGCCTCTTCCTTGACAAGCAGACGAATCAACTCCGGAATGATTAAAGTTGGATGGGTATCGTTGATCTGGATCACCACATGCTTATGCAGATCATGCAGGTCATAGCGTTTTTCTCTCATTTCTTTTAAAATGAGCTGGGCTGCATTGCTCACCATGAAATACTGCTGATAAATTCGAAGAAGATTGCCCGCCTCATCCGAATCGTCCGGATAAAGAAATAATGTCAGATTTTTCTCAATATCCTTCTTGTTAAAATTGATTCCTTGTTTTACGATGCTTTCATCGACCGATTCGATGTCAAACAGATGAAGCTTGTTTAAGCCATTTTGGTAACCGATGACATCAATGTCATATAACACCGACTTCACTTTTTTATTACCAAAGCAAACCTCAAACGAAGTGTCCGTCTTCGTCAGCCAGGAATGCTCTTCCATCCAGTCATTCTTTTCTGCCTGCTGCAGTCTGTCTTTAAACACCTGCTTGAACAGACCTAAATGGTAGTTCAGACCAATTCCATCTCCCTGTAAGCCAAGTGTTGCAATCGAATCCAAAAAACAAGCAGCAAGTCTTCCCAGTCCACCGTTTCCGAGAGAGGGTTCTGGTTCCGCATCCTCAATCGCATTTAAATCCTTTCCATTTTTCTCAAGAAGCTCTTTCAACTTCTCATAAATTCCCAAATTAATCAAGTTGTTAGACAATAGCTTACCAATCAGAAATTCTGCGGAAATATAATAAACTTTCTTATCTCCGGACAGTCTTGGCGCTGCCTCCATCAGATCCTTTGTAAGCTGCAGCACACACTGATAAGCTTCCGCATCCGTACAATCCGCGATTGTCTTTCCATAGAAACAATCCGCGATTTCTATCAACTTTTCCTCTAACTGCATTTGCAGCACCTCTGTTCTAACCTTTTGTAATGACATGCTTCATCCTCCGTTCCACTTTCTCTTCTCCTGCTACACTTTGTTTATAACTTTATGATAATTTAGGAAAACGTTTTCCGCAACCCCTTTTTTCACTTTCCTCATTTTTGTGAGGATTGCATAAAAATAGCTGTTTTTATCTTATGTAAAAACAGCATAATTTATACAAATTCAACAAGAACAGAGACACTCTGATCTAACCGTCTTTCCATACGCAGGCTACACTGCTAGCAAATGATATCCTTATAATACAATTTCACGATTTCAAACGGAAGCATAACTCCGCGCCCCTGTTCTCCCTCAAAAAGTCGTTTCAGCTCAAAAACAGCACATGCGGCAATCTGATAAAAATCCTGCCGCACCGTATTCATCTGCTTGCCGACATAGCCCATCAGTGTAATCCCGTCAAAACCGCACACCGGGCGAAAAATATCCATTTCCGTCAGCGCATTCATTGCGCCGATTGCCATCAGGTCGGAAGCACATACAACAACATCTTTATTTTTTGCATATCGAAAAGCAATTTCACGTGCCTTCAGTTCGGAAAAATTCCCGTCACGAACAAGCAGCGTCAGACCCAGATCAACCGTCAACCTTTTCATTCCGGCCAGTCTCTCATCTGTAACGTAGCCGTTCCGCTTCCCTGCAATATAAAGCACTCGCCTGCAGGTATTTTCAATGATCGTCTTTTTTGCAACCTCATACTGCGCCTGCCTGTTATCAATCCAAACATAAGAGGTGTTTGCATTTGTAATAGGCGCATCCACAACAACACATTTGAATACCTGCGACTCGATTAGCTGGCTCAAATAGTTGTCTTCCTTGGACATCCCGCAGATAATCAAACCTGAAATTCCCTGAGATTGTAAATACCGCGTAATTTCCTCCGGTGTCATATGGGAAATCATCGACAAAAAGATTGTAATAATTTCGATGTTCAGCTCGAGTGCGCGATTTAAGGCGCCTGATAAATACTGCATGGTAATCTCATCGATCGCCTGTGTCTGTGTATTTAAGCTGATTAAAACCGCCGCACGACCTGCCTGCTTGGAAGACAAGGCTGCAGCAATCGTGTTTGGCACATAATTCAGTTCATGGATGGCAGTGCGCACTTTTTTCTTTGTTTCCTCACTTACATAGGAATAATTGTTCAAAACCTTGGAAACCGTTGAGATTGCAACGCCCGCATGCTCTGCCACATCTTTAATCGATACCATACCGTTCTCCTTCCCTGCTAAACCCTTTTATATAGAGGAAATTGAAAATCTCCATCCGATCAGGAAAGCCCACAGAACATTAAATTCCGTGGGCTTTCCATTGCTTTCAGCAGAAAGCTATCTTATTTTCTTACGAGATGTCTCGGAAGACCATCTACGAACAGCGGCGTAAGCTCACCCATAATAAGCGGACGCGCGTACTTCTCGTAGCCATCGTTCAGTCCCTTACAATCAGCGGTGATCCACTCATCCGGAACCTTTCTTTCTACATTTGCAATCGCATGAATGTCATATGCAGAGGTGCCGCA
>CAZBRY010000073.1:0-1582 GCA_964494285.1 uncultured Lachnospiraceae bacterium | reverse complement strand
CGGATCATCACCGTTTCTATCAAGCGTGATCATCATGCCGGTCAGCCCCTCTTCTGCTGCCTTCACAGCATCAGCGCCTACCTGGAACGCTTCATTAATATCTGTCAGAGAAGCAAGGTGGGTAGCTGCTCTCTGCAGCGTAGAAAACTCAACCGCACGCGTCTTGAGACCTGTCACTTCCGCGATCTTATTTGCAAGAATGACTGCGGTACCAGACATCTGCTTGTGTCCAAATGCATCCACTGCAACATCCTTGCCAAGCTCACAAACGTAGCGTCCGTCTGCAATGTGAATACCTTCCGATACAGCGATGACTACGGAAGATTTCTTTGCCGCAAGCTCCTTCACATCCTCAATGAACTTGTCCATATCGAATACGCGCTCCGGTAAATAAATTGCATCCGGTCCCGAACAGTCGATTCCCTTGGAAAGCGCTGCCGCAGCAGTCAGCCATCCTGCGTTACGTCCCATGATCTCAACAATACAAATGGTCGGCTTTTCTACACCAAACGACTCATTATCACGAATGATTTCTTTCATGGAAGTAGCAATATACTTCGCTGCGGAGCCATAGCCAGGGCAGTGGTCTGTAATCGGAAGATCGTTATCGATCGTCTTAGGAACGCCCATGAACCTCTGCGGCTTATTATGTGCCGACGCGTAATCGGAAAGCATTTTTATCGTATCCATGGAATCATTGCCGCCCGCATAGAACAGACACTCAATATCATGCTTTTCCATGATTTCAAAAACCTTCTCATAAACTCCCTCATGTCCTTCGATCTTTGGCATTTTAAAACGGCAGGAACCTAAAAATGCAGAGGGAGTTCTCTTTAACAGCTCCACTCCTGTTTCGGAAGCAAGGTAATCATCCAGATCACAGAGATTATCCTGTAAAAATCCCTGAATTCCATGAACCATACCATAAACTTTCTTTACCCCAAGCTTCTTCGCCGCCGCATAAACGCCTGCAACGGAAGAATTGATGACGGCCGTGGGGCCGCCTGACTGTCCAACAACAATATTGCCTTTCATTCTAGCATCTCCTTATTTTTCTTTATATTGTGTATAGTACCGGCTGTCATTCACCTTTACAGCGTAAACAGCGCATTGGATTTATTATAGCAGACTGAATGGTGTTTTGCAATTTTAAATTACTGAAACCTTCACTTGCCTCGCCTGACCTCCGGTCTTACCTAAGGATGGTTAGACTAGACAGTCCGAAAAGAGTTGTGTATACTTGAGTATGCAATTATTCAGCATCCGGGGAGGACTTTCTATGAACACAGTATTGATCATCCTGCTTCTACTCATCATTGGCGGCGGCATTGTCTGTTATCTTGTTTACCTTATAAAAAATACGGCAGAAACCGTTACGTTTGGACTTAATCTGTTAAAAACGGGTCTTGAGCAGCAGGAAAATGAAATCGAGGTAACGCCAAAATCCGTAAACGGCATGACTTCCCTCTGTATTCCGCGCATTACAAAGGATTTTCCCGAATTTAACTGGCATGAGTTTAAACAAAAGGCTGAAAACATGCTGAAATCCGCGCTTCTTGCTATTACAAAAGAAAATACCGCC
>CAZBRY010000072.1:0-11252 GCA_964494285.1 uncultured Lachnospiraceae bacterium | reverse complement strand
GAGAGCAAAAATTTTGACAGATTTTGAAAAGAGCAAAAACTAACAACCTGGACACATCAGAAAACAATAATCGGCAATCACAGGTTAAAACTATCCGCACCTCCAGAAAGATTCACCGGACTACCAGCATTCTCGTATTTTTCTTTTTGTTTGTCATCGCTATTACCGGGATCCTTCTGGGGTGGAAAAAGAACAGCGATGGACAGGTTCCTGTTGTTGTGCAGGACTACCAGACTGACGAGGTGCTGATGGTCGCTTATATGGATGAAACTGCCTATAACCGGACAATCGAAACGGGCATCATGACCTATTATTCCAGAAGCCGCAAAGAGCTTTGGGTAAAGGGTGCGACAAGCGGGCATTATCAGTATGTAAAAGAGCTGACTGCCGATTGTGATATGGATACGATCCTTGCGAAAGTTGCTCAAATCGGAGCCGCATGTCACACCGGAAGTCATTCCTGTTTTTTCAACGAGATCATAAAGCAGGAATACGAGCATACCAACCCGCTCCATGTGTTTGAGGATGTTTATGCGGTCATCCTGGACCGGAAGACAAATCCAAAGGAGGGCTCCTATACAAATTATCTATTTGATAAGGGTATCGATAAGATTTTAAAAAAGGTAGGGGAAGAGGCGACGGAGATTGTGATTGCTGCCAAAAATCCGGATAAGGAGGAGGTCAAATATGAAATGGCCGACTTTTTGTATCATGCGATGGTACTGATGGTGGAGTGTGGTTTGACTTGGCAGGATATTACACAGGAGTTGGCAAACAGGTAATCAATCATCATATAAAACCGCAAAAACCACTGGATTTTTATGTACAAAGAGGGTATACTAAATACAGAAGTTATAGATACAAGGGGACTAGGAGGGTACTATATGAAGGGACTATGGAAAAAAGCTTTTTTAACAGCGGTGATTGCCTCATTTGCCTGCCTGCTGTTTATTAATGTGGAGGCCAGCGCAAAGACAACACACAATGTTGCATTTATTTATGGGGCGAAGATTAGCATGCAGACGGTTACGGACGGTGGGAATGCGGTTATTCCGACTGACACTTCTGTAAGCGGTTATACGTTTATCGGTTGGACAGACAGCGCACTCAACATTAAGACAGACAAGATTATTCTTGGCATGTATACGAATAACACGCCATATGCTGCCTCTACAAGCGCTATATCTACCGTTAAAAAGATAAATGATAATACGACAGCGCCGTTCCTCCCGTGGTGGTCCGATGAGAAGGGTGTGCCGGGAAAAACCTGTGTTGTGAGGTGGTATAACGGATGGAACAATGAGCTTTGGAAAACAGATGTCGTGCCATATGGTTCTTCTCTTCCAAATCCGCAGGATCCGTGCATTGACGGTCTTGAATTTGTTGGCTGGGAGGGATCTTGGACGAATATTACGGAGGATCGGGCGATCAGGGCATGGTATTACCGCAATTATACGGTGAAGTTCGTCAATAGCGAGACCGGAGAGGTCTGCGATGTCCAGCATATTAGGAGCGGCGAGAATGCAAAAAATCCCACAAATCCTGAAATGGACGGATATACTTTTGATAAGTGGGATGGCTCCATCGAAAATGTAAACGAAGATCGAATTGTATATGCAATTTTCAAGAAAAATTAGTGCTTGAAGACGCTTGTGGGTAGTTGCGAGGTTTCATGCATCATAGATAGTAAAAGAGAAAACAGGGCGTATCCATATACGTCTTGTTTTCATGTAAATCCAAAGCTTTTGCATATTTTAGTGTCTTGTACATAATTATATAAAAAGAACAGTATGCGAAGGCATGCGTTGAAGGAGTACAAGGCAATCATGTATCAACAGAAACCGGAAACGATCAACAGTGCTGATAAAAGAGCAATGCTTTTAAAAAAATACAAAGAAAAGCTTGCCTATGCGGAGGTTTTGCCGCTTGTCAACAAGGAAATGCTTGTCAAGGAGCCGACAAAAACAGAAGAATCTAATTTCATGCAGCCTAAAAGTATGCAGAGGGGTTTGCTGAAGTTTCGAATTTTATTAGCGAGCATTCTTTTTATAGGAATTCTTATGTTAGGAAGCAACGGAAAAATTGCCGGAAAAATCGGTGTTTCCGAGTTGAAGGAGATAATCGGGCAAACAGCGGATATTGGTTTTCTTACTAATGTATTTGATTTTATGGAAGGATTCACGTATACTTTAAATGATTTCTAGTAGATAGACAGAAGAGTCAGGAAAGGTTATTCATGATGAGAAAGCTCGCATTACCGGATCAGGTATTGCTCCGCGTTGAGAAGCCGGCAAGATATATCGGAAATGAAGTCAATGCGGTGAAGAAAGAGAAAGAAACAGTTTCTATACGTTTTGCCATGTGTTTTCCCGATGTGTATGAAATCGGGATGTCACATCTGGGGATTCAGATTTTATATGATATGTTTAATAGGCGGGAGGACACGTGGTGTGAGCGTGTCTATTCCCCGTGGACGGATTTGCACACGATCATGAAGGAACAGAAGCTGCCGCTGTTTGCCCTCGAATCTCAGGATCCGATTAAGGAATTTGATTTTTTAGGCATTACGCTTCAATATGAGATGTGCTATACAAATGTGCTGCAGATTTTAGATCTTGCCCATATTCCAACCTATGCAAAGGATCGAACAAAAGAGGATCCAATTGTGATCGGCGGCGGACCGTGTACGTATAATCCAGAGCCCATTGCAGATTTTTTTGACCTATTTTATATTGGAGAAGGTGAAACAGCCTACCACATGCTGCTGGATACTTATCGGTCATGTCGGGAAAACGGCAGGAGCAGAGAAGAATTTCTGTATGCGGCTGCAAAGCTGCCCGGCATTTATGTTCCCCGATTTTATGAAGCGGCCTACAACGAGGATGGTACGCTTGCTTCTTTTGAGCCGACCATGGACGGCATTCCAAAGATGGTTCAAAAGGAGCTTGTCATGGATGTGACCAATACTTACTATCCCGAAAAACCCGTCGTACCATTTATCAAGGTGACACAGGATAGAGTGGTGTTGGAAATACAGCGAGGCTGTATCCGCGGCTGTCGCTTCTGCCAAGCCGGTATGATTTACAGACCCGTCAGGGAACGGGATATTCATGTTCTTAAAAAATACGCCGTGACAATGTTAAAAAATACCGGGCATGAAGAGATTTCATTAAGCTCTTTGAGCTCCAGCGATTATTCTCATTTAGAAGAGCTCGTGGATTTTTTGATGGAAGAGGCAAAGCATCAAAAGTTGAACATTGAATTGCCTTCGTTACGGATTGATGCATTTTCGCTTGATGTCATGAGCAAGGTGCAGGATGTACGGAAAAGCAGTCTGACTTTTGCGCCGGAGGCGGGTTCCCAAAGACTTCGGGATGTCATCAATAAGGGGCTGACCGAAGAAATGATATTGGAAGGGGTAAAACAAGCATTTTTAGGCGGTTGGACAAGGGTTAAGCTTTACTTTATGCTAGGTCTGCCGACAGAGACAGAAGAGGATATGCGCGGTATTGCAGAGCTTTCTGATCAGATTGCACGCCTCTATTATGATTTGATTCCAAAGGAGGAGAGGAGCGGAAAGGTACAGATCGTGGCAAGCACGTCCTTCTTTATTCCAAAACCGTTTACGCCGTTTCAGTGGGCTGCGATGTCCAATAAAAAGGGATTTTTGGACAAGGCTAGGATTGTCAATGATGCGATGAAGCAGCAGCTGAATCGTAAGAGCATTAAATATAACTGGCACGAAGCGGAAGTCAGCATGCTTGAGGGGGTATTTGCCCGCGGAGACAGGCGGCTTTCACAAGTACTTGTGAAAGCCTATGAAAAAGGTTGTCTGTTTGATTCCTGGTCAGAAACCTTCCATGAAGAGCTGTGGCTGAGCGCGTTTGAGGAATGTGGTATTTCCATTGATTTTTATACGACAAGAGAGCGGGAGATAACTGAACTGCTTCCATGGGATTTCATCGATGTCGGCGTAACAAAGGAATTTTTAGTGCGCGAATGGAAGCAGGCACGTGCTCAGAAAGTTACGCCAAATTGCCGGATGCGGTGCATGGGATGCGGCGCTAACAAATTCGGGGGAGGGGTCTGCTATGAAGATAAGAATTAAATTTTCAAAGACAGGCGCCGTGAAATTTATCGGTCATCTGGATACCATGCGGTATTTTCAAAAGCTGATGCGCAGAGCGGATATTCCGATTGCATACAGTAGCGGCTTAAGCCCGCATCAAGTCATGTCCTTTGCACTTCCTCTTGGAATCGGTCTGGAAAGCGATGCGGAATATATGGATATTGAGATTACGGAGCCAATACTGTCTAAAGATGCGCTTGAAGCAATGAATGCCGCCTCCGCAGAAGGCATGAGGGTGCTGTCGTTTCGTGAACTGCCGGAATCGGCGGGAAATGCAATGGCAAGTGTTGCGTCGGCTGATTATCTAATTTCCTTTCGGGAAGGCTTTGAACCGCCCTTTTTGCTCAAGACCGCATTTGTCGAATTGATGGAGCAGGAGGAAATTATCATTTCTAAAAAAACAAAGCGGAGCGAGCAGGAAATTGATTTGAAGCCGTTTATTTACCTGCATGAGGCGGCGGAGAAGGCAGTCATGCTTCGTTTATCGTGTGGAAGTGTGACGAATATTAAGCCAGAGCTTGTCATGGATGCGCTGTACAGAAAGCAGGGGGCGAAGCTTGATGAATTTGGTCTGCTGATTAAGCGCTTGGAGCTTTATACAAAGCAGGATCAAAATTTTATATCATTAAATGAAATTGGAATGGATATCGTGGTGTGATGAAGGAAGCATACAGAATCGTATTGACAAAACAACAAAATAAGCTGCTGTTTGCCTATTTAAATGGAAACAAGCCGGTGGAATTTCATATTTTTTCCAATAAAAAGGAACAGCTTGGTTCCATCTACCTTGGAAGGGTTCAGCAGACTGTTGGCAACATTAATGCGTCGTTTATTGACTTTTCAGAAAATGCGAAAGGATTTTTATCGCGCTCAGATTTAAAACAGGGCGATTTAATCCCGGTACAGCTTGTGAAAGAACACACAAAGACAAAGGATGCCGTGTTAAGTGACGAGCTTTCCCTGGCCGGCGTTTATAGTGTTGTGCATACAAAAGATAAGAAGCTGTCCGTTTCTGCAAAGCTGTCCGCGCAAGAGAAAAAACAGCTTATCAAAGCGCTGCGTGAAGAAGCGGAGAAAATTCCTTACGGAATGATTATCCGCACGAATGCGGTACATGCGGATATTGAGGAACTAAAGAAAGAAATACGGCAGCTGTCAGAGCGGCTTTCTGCCGTTTTAAAATATGCCGGAACGCGTACGCCCGCTTCGGTGCTTTATCGCGCACCCGCCGAATGGATGCGCGCCGTGACAGATATCCGTTTGGATGCGCTTACAGAAATTGTCACGGATGAAAAAGAAGTCTATGAGAGCCTAAAGGAGCATATACTGGACACTTATGGAGAAGCTTATTTTTCATCAATCAACCTTCGTTTTTATGAGGATCCGATGCTTTCCTTAAAAAAACTGTACAGTATGGAAAGCCGATTGAGGGAGGCATTACAGAAAAAAGTGTGGCTCAAATCGGGCGGATTTTTGGTAATTGAGCCGACAGAGGCGCTTGTTGCCGTTGATGTCAACACGGGCAAGACCGTGAAAAAAGGAAGCAGGGAAGAAACCTTTCTTTTGGTCAATCTGGAGGCGGCATCCGAAATTGCAAAGCAGCTAAGACTAAGGAACCTGTCGGGTATTATTTTAATTGATTTTATCAACATGGGGGAATTATCCAATCAAAAAAAGCTGCTTGCTTTTCTGGCGGAGGAATTAAAAAAGGATCCGATTAAGGCGCAGCTTCACGACATGACGATGCTCGGACTTGTAGAAGTGACGAGAATGAAAGTTCGTCAGCCGCTTTATGAACAGGTTAGGGACGAACAGAAAGAGGGATAAGGCAGTGGCTGAATTGTCACCAATGATGCAGAAATATAAAGAAACAAAAGAACAGTACAAGGATTGTATTTTATTTTACCGGCTCGGTGATTTTTATGAAATGTTTTATGAGGATGCGCTTACGGTCTCAAAGGAATTGGAGCTGACACTAACCGGAAAAAGCTGCGGTCAGGAGGAGCGCGCACCAATGTGCGGCGTGCCTTATCATGCGGTCGAGGGGTATTTGAACAAGCTCGTGTCCAAAGGATATAAGGTGGCAATTTGTGAGCAGGTGGAAGATCCAAAATACGCCAAAGGACTTGTCAAACGTGAGGTCACCCGGATTGTGACGCCGGGTACGAACATTGATATGCAGGCGCTTGAGGAATCCCGCAACAACTATCTGATGTCGATTGTTTATATTGCGGATCAGTTTGGCATTGCGATTGCCGATATTACGACAGGAGATTATTTTGTGACGGAGGTTTTAGAGCAGCGCAGGCTGCTTGATGAAATCTACAAGTATTCTCCTACAGAAATTATCTGCAATGAAGCGTTCCTTGTGTGCGGGATTGATTTGGAAGAATTAAAATACAAGCTCGGCGTGACCATTTATACGCTGGAACCGTGGTATTTTGACGATGAAGCTTGCGTGCAGATACTGAAGGATCATTTTCATGTCAATTCCCTGGATGGTTTTGGGTTAAAGGACTACGAATGCGGTACGATCAGTGCCGGCTCCCTGTTAAAATATTTGTATGAGACGCAGAAAAACTCTCTTTCCCATATGCGGAAGCTCGTTTTATATAACGTTGCGACCTATATGATACTGGACTCCTCCACAAGGCGGAATCTGGAGCTGACGGAGACGCTGCGGGACAAGCAGAAGAGAGGTTCTCTGCTTTGGGTGCTTGATAAGACGAAAACCGCAATGGGTGCGCGCTGCTTAAGAAGCTTTGTGGAGCAGCCGCTCATCGACAGGCAGCAGATAGAAGAACGCCTTGATGCCATTCAGGCACTGAATGCGTATGCGATTGTAAGAGAAGAACTGCGGGAATACCTAAACCCGATTTACGATTTGGAGCGCCTGATGGGTAAGATCAGTTATAAGTCAGCCAATCCTCGTGATTTGATTGCTTTTTCAAGTTCCCTTACAATGCTGTCTCCGATCAAGCAGCTTCTTGGAGAATTTAAGTCAGGGGTACTGAAGGCGCTTTGTGACAGCCTTGACCCGCTTACAGATGTCAATGAGCTGATCCTTGCCTCGATTAACGAAGAACCGCCAATTACAATCAAGGATGGCGGGATTATTAAGGCCGGTTACAATGAAACCATTGATTCGCTCAGAAATGCCAAGAAGGAAGGAAAAAACTGGCTTGCCAAGCTGGAGGCGGACGACAAGGAGCGTACTGGGATTAAAAATTTAAGAATTAAATATAATCGTGTATTCGGCTATTATTTCGAGGTGACAAATTCCTTTAAGGACCTTGTTCCTCAGGATTATATCAGAAAGCAGACTCTGACAAATGCGGAGCGCTATACGACAGAACGGCTCAAGGAGTTGGAGGATACGATATTAAATGCAGAGGACAAGTTGTTCTCCCTGGAATACGATATTTTCTGTGGAATCAGGGATGAAATTGCAAAGCAGGTCGCAAGAATACAAGAGACGGCCAAGGTCATTGCAAAGCTTGACGCATTTGCTGCCCTTGCAATTGTTGCGGAGCGCAACCACTATTGTCGTCCGAAAATCAATGAAAAAGGTGTGATTGAGATCAAGGAGGGAAGGCATCCCGTCGTTGAAAATATGACGGCCTCCGATCTGTTTGTAGCAAACGACACGTATCTGGATGACGGAAACAATCGTATTTCCATCATTACCGGTCCGAATATGGCTGGAAAGTCTACCTATATGCGTCAGACAGCCCTAATTGTACTGATGGCACAAATCGGAAGCTTTGTTCCGGCCAAGGACGCGAATATTGGCATTGTCGACCGAATCTTTACGAGGGTCGGCGCATCAGATGATCTTGCGAGCGGCCAAAGCACATTTATGGTCGAGATGACGGAGGTTGCGAATATTTTACGGAATGCGACGTCCAAAAGTCTGCTTGTATTGGATGAGATCGGGCGCGGCACCTCGACGTTTGACGGGCTTTCCATTGCTTGGGCCGTCATCGAATATATCAGCAATCCGAAGCTGCTCGGTGCAAAGACGCTGTTTGCGACCCATTATCATGAGCTCACGGAGTTAGAGGGAAAGCTGAATGCCGTCAGCAATTACTGTATTGCGGTCAAGGAACAGGGAGACAACATTGTTTTCCTGCGTAAAATTGTCAAGGGTGGTGCCGATAAAAGCTACGGGATCCAGGTCGCAAAGCTTGCGGGCGTTCCTGACATGGTGATCGAGCGTGCAAAGGAACTGGTGGAAGAGCTTTCTGAAAATGATATTACGGCGAGCGTGAAAAGCATTGCCGAGGATTCTAAAGGCACCAAAAAGAATGCAGAAAAGAAATTGGACGAGGTCGATTTGGCGCAGATTTCCTTATTTGATACGGTGAAGGATGACGATATTATTCGCGAGCTCGAGGATATGGATTTGAATAACTTGACGCCGATGGAGGCATTAAATACATTGAACAGGCTGCAAAACAAACTGAAAAACAGATGGTAGGGCAAAGGAGATCCTATGACACAGATTCAAGTATTGGACAGGCAGACAATTGATAAAATTGCGGCAGGAGAAGTAGTGGAACGGCCGGTATCCGTCGTAAAGGAACTTGTCGAAAATGCAATTGATTCCGGAGCAGAGGCAGTGACTGTGGAAATCAAGGGCGGAGGAAGCGATTATATTCGCGTGACCGATAATGGATGCGGTATTGAAAAAAATCAAGTGCCAACCGCTTTTTTACGACATGCTACGAGCAAGATTCATTCAGTTGAGGATCTGCTTAGCATAAAAAGCCTCGGCTTTCGCGGAGAGGCACTTTCCAGCATTGCGGCTATTGCAAGGATTGAACTTTTGACAAAAGTTAAGGCTTGTGCAGCGGGAACCAGATATGTTATTGAAGGCGCGAGGGAAATGGCTCTTGAGGATGTTGGCGTGCCGGATGGAACGACGTTTGTTGTCAGAAATCTTTTTTTTAACACACCCGCAAGGCGTAAATTTCTTAAAACTGCAATGACAGAGGGAACCTATATCATTGAGTTGATGGAGCGCATGATGCTTTCTCACCCAAACATTGCTTTTAAGCTGATCGTTAATGGAAGCAACAGGCTGCAGACATCCGGCAACGGAGAAATTAAGGATGTTATCTATCAAATTTACGGGCGGGATATTACGGCAAACATAGTTCCGTTGAATGTAACCGAAGGAAACATCAAAATTTCGGGATTTGTCGGCAAGCCGGAGCTTGCCAGAGGCAGCCGCAGCTTTGAGGTCTATTACGTAAATCAGCGTTATATTAAAAGCTCTCTGATTGCAAAAGCACTGGATGAAGCGTACAAGCCATTTTTAATGCTGCACAAATACCCTCTTGTTGTTCTTTACTTATCAATTCCAACGGATCTGCTCGATATTAATGTGCATCCGGCCAAAATGGAAATCCGTTTCCTGGAGGCGGACAAATTACACCAGCTTCTGATCGAGAAAATTCAAGAGGCATTATCCCAAAAGGAATTGATACCGGAAATAAAGGAGGAACGGGTGAGCGGTACACTGTCCCCTATTCCTGCGGCATCTGCCGTTTCGATGCCGGAACCATTTGAAACGCATCGGAGAGAGGAGAAAAAAGCGGAGATAGAGAAAAAAGTCAAAGCCCCGCTTCCCCTATTTGGTGAGGGAAACCGTGTAGCCGAGACACCTGTTTACCATACGGAAAATATTGTACAAACGCCGGAGCAGATGAATTTGTTTGAGGAACGTTTCCTGTCAGAGGAGGCTCTTAAGAAGCACCGAATTATTGGACAATTGTTTGAAACATACTGGTTGGTAGAATTAAACGAGAAGCTATACATTATCGATCAGCATGCAGCACATGAAAAGGTGCTGTATGAACGGATTAAAAAAAAGCTCAGCGACCACACGCTCGCCTCACAGCTGCTCAGTCCCCCGACAATTCTCTCCTTATCCAAAAGTGAGGAACAGTTATTAGAACGGTTTCTTTCTAACTTTGAGCAGATTGGATTTGAGATTGAGCATTTTGGCGGGAATGAATATTCGCTCCGCGCTGTTCCGTCGGAGTTGTTTGGTCTGACTGCGGCCGATTATTTTCACGAGCTGCTTGATGAGCTTTCACAGGAAAGGCTTTCCTCGGAAATTTCCTCGGTCGATGACCGAATTGCAACAATGGCCTGCAAAAGTGCCGTAAAGGGAAACAACCGTCTTTCCAGACAGGAAGCAGAGACCTTGATCGACGAGTTGCTGACACTCGATAACCCCTATCATTGCCCGCATGGAAGGCCAACCATTGTCGCTTATTCCAAATACGAGCTGGAAAAGAAATTCAAACGGATTGTATAGTATAAACAAGGAACGATTCATGGAAAACAGGAACGAAAAAAAGCCGCTGATCATTTTGACCGGTCCAACCGCAGTTGGGAAAACCAGCCTTTCGATCCGGCTGGCGAAAAAAATAAACGCAGAAGTTATTTCGGCAGATTCCATGCAGATTTACCGTCAGATGGACATCGGCTCCGCAAAAATACGTCCTGAAGAAATGGACGGAGTCCGTCATTATCTCATAGATAAGCTAATGCCCGAAGAACCGTTTAATGTAATACGTTTCCAAGGCATGGCAAATTCCGCCATACAGGAAATTTATGAAAAGGGAAAAATCCCCCTGATCGTTGGTGGAACCGGATTTTATATTCAGGCGGTACTCTATGGGATCGACTTTGAACAGACGCAAGAGGATTCGACCTATCGTAGGGAACTGGAGCAGCTAGTGCAACAAAAGGGGGCTCTTTATCTGCATGATCTGCTCGTTCGGACGGATGCGAAAGCTGCTCAGGAAATTCACGCAAACAATGTCAAGCGGGTGATCCGTGCACTGGAATATTTTCATTTGACAGGAAAACCGATTTCCGCACATAATGAAGCTGAGCGACAAAAGGAATCGCCTTATGCATTTTGTTATTTTGTGCTGAACGATGACAGGGAGTTTTTGTATGAGAGGATTGATATGCGAGTCGACCAAATGATGCAGGCAGGACTTTTGGAGGAAGTTATGCGGCTTAAGAAGATGGGCTATGACAGAAGCCTTGTTTCCATGCAGGGACTTGGTTATAAGGAACTGCTTGCTTATCTCGACGGTGA
>CAZBRY010000071.1:3295-11339 GCA_964494285.1 uncultured Lachnospiraceae bacterium | reverse complement strand
GACTCATATAGCCTCAGAAACTGTTCTGCACGTTCTTCCTCCGGTAAAAAGTGGCAGGCTTCTAAGTTTTCACCCGCATTTTTATAGCAACTGATCTGAAAAAGCTGTTCCTCTTGCCATGCCAGGTCACCCGCCTCCGCTATTTGGAATTCTCTTCCTACTTCTTCCATGTATATTCTTTTTTGAATGGGAGTTAAAATATTATTATCCTGATAGTTACCGCAATGCTTTAAGATATGAAAAAAAACCGCATGAAATGTTCCAAAATTGACAGGATAGCTCGTATCCCCGATTATTCCGAAAAAACGTTGCTGCATTTCAATTGCCGCTTTTTTAGAAAAGGTAATGACTAAAATTGCGTCCGGTGAAACATGTCGCTCCTCGATGAGGAAACGAACCCGTTCCGTCAGAACCTTTGTCTTTCCGGAACCCGGTCCGGCAAGTACAAGCATCGGCCCATCCGCATGACGGACTGCCAATGCCTGCCCTTCGTTTAATTGTTCCGAATTATTCAATAACCGCTTAGCCTCCTGATGCCGTCTCTGATTCTGGACACAGACTCCTCCTTACCGAGGATTTCCATAATTTCTGTTGCGCCGCCCGGCGTCATCTGCTTGCCTGAAACGGCTGTCCGAACCGGCCACATCGCATAGCCGTTTTTGCAGCCCTTCTTTTCCACGTAGCCGGTAAGAAGCGCATAAAGTGTATCGTTGCTGTAATCTTCCTGCTCTTCAAAAAGCGGAAGTAGCTCTGTTAGTACTTCCAACGAGGAAGTCGCATCTGTTTTCATCTTTTTGTGTGTATACAGCTCAACAGAATAGTCGGGCAGCTCTTCAAAAAAGTCAATATGCTGTGCAATATCCGGCAATAATTCAATTCTCGACTTGACAAGCATCGCAATTTTTCTTAAATCATAAGGCTTCGTTATGTTTTGTCTCAAATAGGGCTCTGCCATACTATAAAATACGTCAAAATCCATCGCCTTCAAATACTCGCCATTCATCCATTTTAATTTTGTATAATCGAATACGGCTGGGGATTTGCTCATATGGCGGTAATCAAATTTATTGACCAGTTCCTCAAGCGACATGATTTCCTCGTTATCCTCTGGGCTCCAGCCGAGCAGCGCCACAAAATTCACGACTGCATCGGATAAAAAGCCCTGCTCAAGCAAATCCTCATAGGAGGAATGTCCGCTGCGTTTTGAGAGCTTTTTATGCTCCTCGTCGGTAATCAGAGGGCAATGTACATAAACCGGCACCTCCCATCCGAAGGCTTCATAAAGACGGTTATATTTCGGCGAGGACGATAAATATTCATTGCCTCGCACGACATGCGTAATCCCCATCAGATGGTCGTCCACGACGTTTGCAAAATTATAGGTCGGATAGCCGTCGGATTTGATCAGAATCATATCGTCCAGCTCGGCATTTTCCACGGTGATCGCCCCATAAATTTCATCATGAAAGGTCGTCGTGCCCTCCTGTGGGTTATTTTGACGGATAACATAAGGTTTGGAAGCCGCAAGGTTCGCTTCGATTTCTTCTTTAGGAAGATGCAGACAGTGCTTGTCGTAGACGCTGATTTCTTTTCCGGCGACGACCTGCGTCAGACTCTCAAGCCGCTCCTTATCACAGAAGCAGTAATAGGCCTTTCCCTCTTCGATGAGCTGCTTCGCATACTTTAGATAAATACCCGATGCCTGCCTCTCGCTCTGTACATAGGGACCGAAGCCGCCGTCCTTGTCCGGACCCTCGTCATGCACAAGTCCCGTCTTAGCAAGCGTCCTGTAAATAATTTCTACCGCACCATCCACATAGCGCTCCTGATCGGTATCCTCAATGCGCAAAAGAAATTCCCCGCCTTCATGCTTTGCAATCAAATACGCGTAAAGTGCCGTCCTTAAATTGCCGACATGCATCCTTCCTGTCGGACTCGGTGCAAATCTCGTTCTAATCTTCGTCATATTCGTTTCCCTCTTCCATCGATTCCTTTGGTATTACTTCCTTTGCCTGTTTCTTAAAGTCAATTACTTCCTTCGTCGCCCTGCTGATCGGAATATTCGTTCCAGCCCCGGCCACACAGCCGCCCGGGCATGCCATTCCCTCTATCAGGCAGCCGTCCTTCTTACCGGCCTTTGCCAGCATCAGCATCTTTTTGCAGTCGGCAAGACCCTCGGCATGCTCCACCTTGACCTGCGTGCCCGGATAATAAGCGTTGATGCATGCTTCAATTGCCGAAGCGACACCGCCTGCAATGCCGTAGCCGCGCCCTGCGCCGGTCGCATCCTCGACCATATCCGCGCCCTGTGCAGCAAAATCGATCGCCTTTGCATCAAACATTCCCATCAGTTCTTCAAACGTAATGACAAAATCCACATCCGACCGGACAGAGCGTCTGCTCGCCTCCAGCTTTTTTGCCGCACACGGACCGATAAAGACGACATGTGCTTTCGGATGCTGCGCTTTGATATAACGGGCCGTCGCCACCATCGGCGTCAGCTCGTTTGAAATACTTTCGATTGTCTCCGGAAATAACGTTTTTGCCATCATGGACCAGGACGGACAGCAGGAGGTTAATAAAAATGGCAGCTTTCCTGTCGTCACTTCCTCGACATAGTGCTTTGCCTCCGCCATCGCTCCGGCATCCGCGCCAATCGCGACTTCATATACTTCTAAAAAGCCAAGCTCCTTTAAGGCACTTTTAATTTTCTCAGGGCTCACTCCGGCGCCAAACTGACCGACAAATGCCGGCGCAATTTCCGCAATGATCTCCTGTCCCGCCTGCATAGCCCGAATGAGCTGGAAAATCTGTGATTTATCCGCAATTGCGCCGAACGGGCAGCTTACCATGCACATTCCGCATGATACACATTTATCCGGATCGATTTTTGCCCTTCCGTATTCGTCGCTCCCAATCGCATTAACTCCACACGCGTCTTTACACGGTCTTACTTTATGCGTGATCGCATCATAAGGACAAACCGCTTTGCATTTTCCGCAACGGATACATTTGTCGTAATTAATATTTGATTTGCCATCCACAAAATAAATTGCGTCTACCGGGCAGACCTCCTTGCACGGTCGCGCCACACATCCCATGCATTGATTGCTGACAATATATTTATTTTCCGGACAGGCGTTGCATGCGGACGGAATGACCTGCATCAGGGGCGGCTCATAATATTTTTCCGCAATATTGCTCTCCTCAACGCCCTTGGAAACATGCACAGGCTGATCCTCCGGTCTCAGCGACATTCCCATTGCCAGACGGCAATGTTCCTGGGCTACCGCGCGCTCCCGATAAATATTTTCCCAGAATTCCGGCTCATCTGCCTGCACAATCTTATAAGGCAGCGCTTCAATGTCATTCACAATATTTTTCGAATGATAAGCAAGATATGCAATTTCCTTAAAAATCTGTCTTCTATATTTTCTGACCTGCGTATCCAGCCCTCGCATATTATTCATAATATCCTCTATTCCTATTCTTTTGACAGTAAAATAAACTAAAAATTGTTCCTTACATTTGTATCACACATTGCAATAAAAATCAAGGTTGCATTTCCCCAATTCCTCTCCACAGCCCTTGACGTACTACGGCAGGAATGATATAAATGTATTGGACAGTTTTAAATCTTATGTCAGGAGAATAAATGCTTATGTCAAATACCGATCAGTTAGAGGATGCCATGCAGGTATCTCCTCTAAAAATTATTGCCCATGAGAGTTGTTTAGAGCTTGCACAGCAAGTAAATGATTACCTCGTCACATTCCGAAAGGAAATTAATAAATCGCATCGGGATACGCCGGCATTCCATGGGTATGAAAGGGACAACTACCTGACGGAACTTTCCTGTCCCCGATTTGGCTCCGGCGAAGGAAAAGCCGTGCTGCATGAATCCATTCGGGGCAAGGACATTTTTATTCTCGCCGATGTATGTAACCACAGCTTGACTTATACTGTCAACGGTCATCAAAATCACATGTCTCCTGATAATATTTTCCAGGACATCAAGCGCATCATTGCTGCAATTGCCGGGAAAGCACACCGTATTACCGTTGTCATGCCATTCCTGTATGAGAGCAGACAGCACAAGCGCTATGGGCGTGAATCCCTTGACTGCGCACTTGCATTAAGAGAGCTTCAGAATATGGAAGTTCATAACATTGTTACATTTGATGCGCATGATCCGAAGGTGCAGAATGCCACGCCGCTCTGCGGCTTTGACAATTTCACGCCGCCTTACCAGTTTATCCGTTCTCTCATTCATTATGAAAAGGATCTGATCATCGATAAGGAGCATCTTGTCGTGATCGCTCCGGATGAAGGTGCACTTCCGAGAGCCGTTTATTTTGCAGGCGTGTTGGGTGTCGACACCGGTATGTTCTACAAGCGCCGTGATTATTCCAAGGTCGAAAACGGCAAAAACCCGATTGTTGCCCATGAATTTCTCGGCGATGAAATCGACGGAAAGGATGTTATCATCATTGACGACATGATCTCCTCCGGCGGAAGCATGATTGACACCGCGAAGCAGCTGAAGGCAATGAATGCAAAGCGTGTATTTATCTGCTGTACCTTTGGCTTGTTTACAGATGGTCTGGACGCCTTTGACAGGGCTTATGAGAAATGCTATTTTGACAGAATTATTACAACAAACCTGACTTATCACACCAAAGAACTGGAAAAACGCACGTATCATATCGAAGCAAATATGAGTAAATTTCTTGCGTCGATCATCGATTTTCTAAATCACGATGTGGCTCTTTCACAAGTGCATACACCGACCGAGAAAATCCGGCAGATACTTGAAAAATATAACTCTCGCGAGGAAGGGGACTATTGATCCACATAGTTATCTGATCCCAAGAAACGCGCCAAGATTCCCCCGCATTCCCCGGCTGGCTCTGTGAGAAAATAACAGCTCCGGATTACAGCAGGTACAAATATCTGTGATCTCCAGATGGGTGGGGAGAACACCCGCTTGGAGCAAGATCAGTTCATTTGCTTTCCATAAATCAAGCTGATACTTTTCATTTCCCTTCGAATAAAGAAGCTGTCCGGCTTCCTGTGCGAATTCCTGTGCGAACGCATCGGCCACATCCTTGCTGACCTCATAGCAATCCGCGCAAATCGAAGGACCAATTGCCACAAACACATCCTCCGGCTTTGTTCCAAATGCCTCCGACATCGTATGCAGCGTCTTTTCCCCCATTCTTTCTACCGTGCCTCGCCAACCCGAATGGGACAGACCAACCGCCCGGTGGATCGGATCAATAAAAAATAGCGGGACACAATCTGCATAAAAGGTTGCAAGTATAAGTCCCGGTACATTCGTTACAAGCCCATCCACATTGTAAAAATCTTTTTCTTTTGTAATGCCATTTCCTTTGTCCCGATCCGTCACAACGCGAACATTCGTCGTATGCGTTTGATCAGAGCAAACAATATGTTCAAAAGAAAATCCGATCGCGGACGAAATCCGCTTAAAATTTTCCATGACAGCTGCTTCTTCATCCCCTCGCGCAAAGCTTAAATTCATGCTTTTATAAATCCCCTCACTCACCCCGCCGAGGCGAGTGGAAAATCCGTGCACATAGCCCTCGCATGCTTCCAAAATCGGATAAACCAAATAAGGAATGCCATTTTTCTCTTTGATATGAAGAGTTTCCCCTGCACCCTCATGATTTTTTCTGAATAGTCTTTCCATCCTGCATGCCCGCCTTTATTCGCTCTTTTTGTTTACAAACTTCCCATATAGTAAAATGCATTTTTATACCAGGTTATCTGCCCGTCCAAGATGCCAATAACATCGAAGCGCACCGGTGTACTTGCCGAAATACGGCGGCTCATGCGATAAAAATCAGCCGCTCTGCAAATCTTAATCTGCTTGCGATAACCAACAGCTTCCGCCGGATTACCTGCTTCAGCCGTCCTTCTGTATTTTACCTCTATAAAAATATAATAGCTGCCGTCGTAAGCAATGAGATCAATTTCTCCCTGTCGGCACCGGAAATTTTTCTCGATAATACGGAGCCCTTGTTTTTCTAAATATTCCGCCGCCAATGCTTCATAAGCCGTTCCAATGCGCCGCTTATTCATCATTTTCATTTTCCTCATAAGTCTTTGGACTTATCCTTTGAGCTTTCCTCTGATTTTCTCCATTTCATCGACAAACACAAGAATTTCCGCCACGACCTCATACAGCTCCGGCGGAATATATTCTCCGATATCTAGTCTGGAAAGCGTATCGGCAAGCTTGTCATCACGGTGCACCGGCACCAATGCTTCCTCTGCCTTTTCGATAATTTTTTCGGCAACCCTGCCCCGTCCGGTCGCCACGACACGCGGCGCCAGATCCGCCGGATCGTATTCGAGCGCGATCGCCTGCTTTAATTTCAGTTGTTTTTCTTTTTCCTCTGCCATCTTGATTCCTTCTTTTCCGCAGCCGGTCTATTATGGCTATGCTCTCACATCAAACGACAGCTTTGAGTGAATCGGTGCAGTCGTTAAGCCTTCATTTTTTAAAAATTCCTTAACAATACTTTTGGGCTCCCTCTCCGCCTTTGTGGTAACCGTCACATTCATCCGATACCCTTTTTTCGTCAATCGTTCATCCAGCAGGTGAATGTGCTGTTCGATAAAATCCAGCGTTTCTTCGTTTTCCATATAAAAATGTGTATTTACCTTACTGTTCTGCATCGCAACATAAATATCCATTGTCCCAAGATTTTGCATTTCTAAATGCAACAGAGCGCTCACATTTGCGTCCTTCGCCATAAGATCTTTTTTCTTTGTATAAACATACAGTTCGCCATGCGCGTTTTCCTTATTCATGCGAAGCGGAAGCTGCACATATGCCATCATATGATTGAGCTGATTCATAAAATTCACATTATCGCCCAAATTCTGCGCGCTTTTCATAACCGTACCGCCGTCCTTGCCGGCATTTTGTAATATTTCGATCGCCTTTGCGGACTGCTCCGCAATCTGCCGATATAACTCCTCAACCTTTCCTTCTTTGGCAACCTCATCCGGCTTCAGCATAAATTGCTTAAACAGCTCTTCCTTCACTACCATTCCGAACTCTTCACTTCCAAGCAGTGCCTGAAGAATCTGCCGATGGGGAGCGGGCAGCTGTGCGACAGCATTTCCGTTCTGTGCCGCTAGAATCGTTTTCGCAAAAGAAAGCAACTCTGCCGCATCTGCTTCTGTATACAATAGACGGCTTTGTTCCGTGTCGCCCAACCCAAGTTCCGTAAGCTGTGCAGCAAAAAAACTTTTTTGTTCATTGGTAAACGAGCCCTCCAATAATACGGCAGGCTCGCCGGAGGAAAACGCTTCCGCAAAAGAGGGCAGCGTCGCCGTCTTCGCTTCCGGTTCTTCTAAAGCTTTTGCTCCGTTTAATAATAGATCCTCAGCAAGCTTAGCCCCGAATGCCCCGTCTTCCTTCGTGCCAAGCATCTGCAGCACCTGCACCGCAAGCTGCATTCCCTGCGATGAGGGTTCACTTTGTGTCCCCTCCGAAAACAGCTTCGTCAAGCCTTCCGCAAGATTGGCGGCATCCTTGACAATCTGATGCTCAAAGTTATTATAAGTTTCAAACTGACGAACTGTCAGCTCGTCTATCGGCAAACCCAGCTTTGTAAGCTGCACAAGCGTCTCAGGACGCACCAACGGGTTCTCATTCACAAGCTTTGCCATACTCCACAGTGCCTGCTTATTGACAGGCATTCCTTCCTCCATCATAGAGGACACCATAGAGATATTCGTATCGGTCACAGGCATATTGGCGCCCTTCAGTGCATTTAAAATCGATGGATTTTGCGTCAGATTTGCATACAGCGGTCGAAGAGATGTCTGGTTTTGCGCCGTCGACCTCACTTCAAATGATAGAATTTGCCCGATGGATACGCTCAATCCGCTGTCAAGTCTTGCATTCAGCGTCTGATTGTTGTCCAGCAGCAGTTGAATTTCGTTACCATCCACGCTGATCACCTCGCCAGAAAAAACTTGTCCCATTGTAAGTCTACCGCTCTGT
>CAZBRY010000071.1:1999-3255 GCA_964494285.1 uncultured Lachnospiraceae bacterium | reverse complement strand
ATGCCCCTGTCGTAACGGTCTGCGTGCCTTGTGGTGTCGATGATGATGTGATCGACGTATTTTGATTTTGAAATCCGTGGAACCCTTGAAAATTGATCGCCATGATCGAATCCCCTCCGTGCATCAGCCGCAAAAATGCGTAATAAATGTTTTCCTGTGAATCGGAGACGGACCGTACTCTTTCAATGCCTCGATATGTGCTGTCGAGCCATAGCCTTTGTTTCCGGCAAAACCATATTCCGGATATCTGCTATCATACTCAATCATAAGCCGATCCCTCGTCACCTTTGCAATGATGCTCGCGGCAGCGATTGAAATACTCTTCGCATCCCCCTTAATGATCGGCACCTGCCTGATCTCTACAAGCGGTATTGTCACTGCATCATTTAATAATATATCGGGTTTTACAGACATTTTCTGAATAGCCTGCCGCATTGCTTCATAGGTCGCCTGTAAAATATTGATTTCATCAATCCGTTCGGGAGAAACAAGTCCCAGCCCAACAGAAACTGCCTGTTTCATAATATCGTCATAGAGCTCCTCCCTTTTTTTCTCCGATAATTGCTTGGAATCATTTAAATATAAAATTTCACAGTCCTTAGGAAGAATGACGGCCCCTGCTACGACGGGCCCCGCAAGCGGTCCGCGCCCAACCTCATCAATACCGCAAATCGCTGCAAAATCAGCGTATTTTTTTTCGTAGAGCTTCATCTTTTCCGTTCTGGCACATTCTTCCTCAAGCTTTTTTAAGATTCCCTCCGCTTTTTTTACAAGCGCGGCTACACCTGAACGCGGATCGTGTTCATATGCCTTTATAAAAGCAGGCAGCATCGTAACCGTCGCCGCCTGATATTCTTCTCTGATCTCTCCAATTTTCTTTTCCATAGAATGGAATCCTCCGTTGCCTAGTTTACAAGCCCAACCTTCTGGAATGGGTAAATGAGGAAAACCGCCCTGCCAACAATGGTATCGCACTTCACATTGCCAACCTCCTCATAACGGCTGTCAATACTCTCCTCGCGATTATCACCCAACACAAAATATTCATCACTGCCTAGCGTAATCTCGTACTCTGCCCTGCCTGCATATGACGGCGATTTTAGACCTTCCCTGTCCGCAATCACTTCTCCGTCAATATAGATCTCGCCATCCAGAATCCGAATCGTCTCACCCGGCAAACCGATGATCCGCTTAATCAGATCATGCTTTTCGCTTTCGCTTCTAAAGCATATGATTTCGAATCGCTCCGGCTCCCT
>CAZBRY010000071.1:0-1961 GCA_964494285.1 uncultured Lachnospiraceae bacterium | reverse complement strand
CGTTGTGCAACATAGGTAACCGTGAGATAGGTCAATGTCAGCACGATTAGTAAAAAAACACCCGTATCCACAACTTTTTTCAGGAAACGTAACAGGGAAGATTTTTTCCTTCTTGCACGCATACGTTATCCCTGCTCACTTTCTTCAAACGGCAGTTCAAGCGTAATCCTGCCAAGCTTTCCGTTTCTGAATTCATCCAGCAAAATAGCGGCCGCCTTCGCCGTGTCCTTTTGGTTGCCCTTTAACAAGCAATGCCTTGCCTCCGCAATTTTCTCCAGTACCTCATATCCCGTTCCATCCTCCTCAATGCTGTAACGAGCATGAAGAATCCCCGGTTTAATGTTACGAAGACGAACGACCAATTCCGAAGCCAGCTCCTGCGTATCCAATATTTCATCATTAATCGAACCGATAAAAGCGAGTCGCAGTCCGACCCTCTGACTTTCAAATTTGGGCCAAAGGATGCCCGGCGTATCCAGCAGCTCCACATTTTTATTAAGGCGAATCCACTGCTTTCCCTTTGTGACTCCCGGCTTATTGCCTGTTTTCGTGCAGGCTTTTCCGGCCAGTGCATTGATGAGTGTCGATTTCCCGACATTGGGGATTCCGACAACCATTGCCCTAACAGGACGGTTTAAAATGCCACGCTTCCTGTCGCGCTCAATTTTTTCTTTACACGCAGTCTGAATTGCGGAATAAATATTCTTCACGCCGCTCCCGGTTTTGGAATTGACCTTGACGACCGTAAAGCCCTCTTCTGTAAAGTACTTCTCCCATGCCGTGTTGCAGCCTTCATCAGACAAATCCGATTTGTTCAGCAAAATCATGCGAGCCTTTCCTTCTCCAAGTGTATCAATATCCGGATTTCGGCTGCTGAGTGGAATCCTTGCATCAACAAGCTCAATAATCAAATCTATCAATTTCATATTTTCCTGCATCATACGCTTTGCTTTTGTCATATGACCAGGATACCATTGGTAATTCATTGATCACTCTACCTTTCCCATTTGTTCCTCACCGCTTCCAAGGTGGAACCACGCTTTTCCTTCTATCATGCCGCGGCTGACATTTCCGATGTTTGCGCTCCTGCTGTCTTCGCTGTTATCACGATTATCGCCGAGGACAAAATATTCCTCCGCATCCAGCTCGATTTCCATTCCCGCGATTCCCGCTTCCTTCGTGTCATCCGTAACATCGTCCTCATATACCTCGCCGTCAATATAGACCTGTCCCTGCATGATCTGCACAGTTTCTCCCGGCAGACCAATTACCCGTTTCACATAGAAATGGGAATTTTGATTCCCATTCGGACGAAAAACAATAACATCCCCACGATTTGGCGATGAAAACTGATAAATGACCCGATTGATCAGCACCTCCTGACCATTATAAAGGGAGGGTTCCATCGACGCGCCGACAACGCTTGTCCGTATTCCCACAGAATATACGAGCATGATCGCCAGAAAAACGGCCGCTGCTATGCCGAACACCCATGTCAGCACCTCGTAAATCAGATTGACATTTACTTTCTTTTCTTTTTGACGGAACGATAAGCTGCCGCCCCGATAATCATGGGATCTTCTTCGCATAGGATGCTCCTTATGTCTTAGCGGATTTCTGATTCTGCCTTTTCAGTATAAACCAAAAACAGGACAAATACAAATGTATTTGTCCTGTTTGCATGATCAAACTCTATTTCATTAATTCCTTTACCTTCGCACGTTTGCCGACACGATCTCTTAAGTAGAACAACTTTGCTCTTCTTACTTTACCTCTTCTGACTACTTCTACCTTCTCAACATTCGGAGAGTGCAGCGGCCATGTTTTTTCTACACCGATTCCGTTAGAATTCTTTCTAACTGTAAAGGTTTCTCTGTTGCTTCCACCCTGCTTCTTTAAAACAGTGCCTTCGAAAACCTGAATTCTTTCACGGGTTCCCTCTTTGATCTTTGCATATACCT
>CAZBRY010000070.1:0-11370 GCA_964494285.1 uncultured Lachnospiraceae bacterium | reverse complement strand
CAGAGAATAAAATGGGCAAATGCGGACTACAAGGCATCCCATGAATGCCTGTATTCCTATTTCCCACAGTGGTACGGCACGAGCAGGGATGAAATTAATGCAATGATGCCTGCGGAGCAGCCATCCGAGTTTATGGAGTCTCTTGCAGAGCCGGTAAGAAAGTGTTTTGAGGCGTATGGCGTGACAACTTATCCCGGAATGATTGGTTCTACAGATAATTTCGGCGAGTGGTTCCCGATGTATTCCTTCTCCAATACGATGACAACAGAGACGCCGGGCGGTGTCGCATGGACGAAGATGGGCGAAACAAAGCATGAGTGGCTGCCGAAGGTCGTTATGTCCAATGATTTTGCTTCTGCGTGGTCAGAGTACATGAATGCTTACAATGCATGTAACCCACAGGATTTCCTTGATGAGATGCAGGTAGAGCTTGACAGAAGAATAGGTCAGTAATAAACAAGTAAGCTTCCGGCGGAATGCCCGTATAAAGGAAAAGGGTCGGTCAGACGCCGTGCGGTCAGACCGCCGGAAATAAATGAGATTGGAAAATGAAAAAAGGAGTCAAGGATATGGCGCAAGCAGTAAAGAGTCAGGGTAACAAAACGAAAATGACATGGAAAGAGATAAAACGCCAGAAGGTGCTCCTGATTTTATCGGCAGTTTTTGTCCTATATGGAATCGTATTTTATTATCTGCCGCTTGGCGGCTGGATTATGGCTTTCCAGAATTACAAGCCAAAGGATGGATTTTTTCATTCAAAGTTCATTGGACTGGATAAATTCAGGTTTCTGTTTACCGACGCAACATTTTTAAAGGTCGTCAGAAATACATTTGCAATGGGTATCATCAATTTGGTCGCAACCTTTGTGACCGCAATCGTATTTGCAATTTTATTAAATGAAATTCATAGCAATAAGCTGAAAAAACCAATACAAACCATTTCCTATTTACCGCACTTTTTATCGTGGATCATCGTAACAGGCATTTTGCATGATGCGTTGTCCGGCACGGGAATTGTCAACGAGCTGCTTGTGAAGACGCATATTTTAGATCAGTCAATTAATTTTTTTGCAAATCCGTCCTATTTTTGGTGGATTGTCGCGTTTGCAAACATATGGAAGGAGACCGGTTGGAACGCAATTGTCTATCTGGCTGCAATTACTGCGATTGATCCGTGTCTTTACGAGGCGGCGGCGATCGACGGCGCAGGCAGGTGGTCAAAAATCAAATACATCACGCTTCCCGGAATCAAATCAACAATCATGATTCTGCTGCTGATTAATATTGGAAATGTGCTGAACGCCGGTTTTGAAATCCAATATCTCTTAGGAAACGGGTTGGTAAAGAGCGTATCAGAGACAATAGATATCTACGTGCTGAAATGGGGTATCAGCCAGAATGATTATTCACTCGGCACAGCGGCGGGAATCTTTAAAAGCGCGGTCAGCATTCTGTTGATTCTGATAGCCAATCAAATGGCAAAAAAAGCTGGCGAAGAGCGCCTGTTCTAGAGGGGTGGAAAGAATGGTAAAAAGAAAAACAAATGTTTCGGATAGAGTTTTTGTTATTTGCAATGCGTTATTTATGATCATATTTGTGGTAGTCACGTTATATCCGGTTTTCAATACGCTGGTTATTTCATTTAATAATGGGCTTGATGCCGTAAAAGGCGGAATTCATTTATGGCCGAGGAAGTTTACGCTGGAAAACTACGTAACAGTGCTGAAAAGAAAAAATCTACTGACCGGTGCATGGATTTCCATAATGCGAACGATCCTCGGAACACTGACCTCTCTTGCGGTCAATGCGCTGCTTGCATTTATCGTCAGCCGCAAGCGGTTTCTTTTTAAGTCACAGCTTTCCTTGTTTTGGGTTATCACAATGTATGTGAACGGCGGCATGATACCGACGTTCCTGCTTTATAAGAATTTGGGGCTTACAAACAGCTTTTGGGTCTATGTTGTTCCCGGCATGGTCAGTGCTTTCAATATGCTCGTGCTACGCACCTATATGCTGGGATTGCCGGATTCTCTCGAAGAATCGGCACAGCTTGATGGAGCGGGCTACATCACAATTTTTGTAAAAATTATATCTCCATTATGTAAACCTGTATATGCAACGATCGCACTGTTTGTTGCGGTATATCATTGGAATTCTTGGTTTGATTCGATGCTGTATAACCGCATGAGCGACCAGTATACGACGCTGCAGTATGAATTGATGAAGCTGCTGTCCTCTGTCATGAACCAGTCGGGAAGTGCCGACGCACTGAAGAATGTTTCAAGCTCTGTCACTCCCGTAACTGTCCGTGCGGCAGCGACGATTCTTACGATGCTTCCGATCGTCTGCCTGTATCCGTTTTTACAAAGATATTTTGTGACGGGACTGACAATCGGCGGGGTGAAGGAGTAGACAATTTTTATTGTTTTTATCTGTGAAATGCTTTAAGATGATGACAGAGGTGTTTCGCATTGAATAAGACAAAAAAGATTGTTATTTCTATCCTCCTATTGCTGATCCCTGCTCTGATTTGTATCTGTAAAATTGTTCCGTTTAGGATAAAGGAAGAGAAACCGGTCAGGGAATTTACGGCATTTTTCTTCACACAGGGACGCATTTTAAATGATCATAACGACATTCAGCAGCTCATTGCAGAAAAGACCGGCGCAATTTGTACCGAGACGTGGCTGACCGGACAGACGAAAGAGGAAGCAACTGCGGCGATGCTTGCCGGAGAGCGGTATCCGGATTTTACGAATGGGGATGCGAAGCTGTATGAGGCGGGCATCCTTGTGCCGCTTGATGATTATATCGAAAGGTATGACAATATCAAGGCATATCTGCCCGAGGAGACATGGGAACAGCTTAAGCAGCCGGACGGACATATCTACTGGATCCCGCAGTTTCGAGTGGCACATGACAGAGGAAGAGAGCTGTACCATACGGACGAGGCGTTCTGGATACAGACAAGAGTGTTAAAGTGGGCTGGTTATCCGAGAATCAAAACGGTTGAAGAATATTTCGGGCTGCTTTCCGATTATATGGCGGCAAATCCTGAACTTTCAGAGGGCAGGGCAAATATTCCGTTTACGATTCTTTGCGATGACTGGCGGTATTTCTGTCTGGAAAATCCGCCGCAGTTTCTGGACGGTTATCCGAACGATGGCTGCTGTATCGTAGACCCGGATACGCTGCGTGTGATCGACTATAATACGACGCCGACTGCGAAAGAATATTTCCGTATGCTGAATGAGAACTATCATAAAGGGATCGTAGACCCGGAGTCGTTCACCCAGACGTATGGAGAATATCTGGACAAGCTTTCGACCGGACGCGTGCTCGGCATGGTAGACCAGTGGTGGCAGTTTGCCTATGACATCAACGATGTGTTACAGCAGCAGGGACTTGACGCGCAGGGCTGTAATTACGTGCCGCTGCCTGTGACGATGAAGGACGGCGTTCAAAACCAATGGCATGTGCGCATGGAGGATACGCTTGATATCTCGCAGGGGCTGTCTGTGACGACGGACTGTCAGGATATGGAAGAAGCGCTTGCCTTTGTGAATGACCTGCTTTCCGATGATGTGCAGTTTCTGCGTTACTGGGGAGTGGAGGGAGAGGACTATCAGATCGATGAAAATGGTTCTTTTTACCGGACGCAATCACAGCGGGCGCGGACATCGGATGAGGAGCTGCAAAGCACGCATTTCTGTATTTACTCCTATTTCCCGCATTATCAGGAAATGAGTACGGACGGTATCAATGCCTACTCCCCGGAATATCAGCTCAGCGAGTTCAAGGCATCCCTGCCTTCGGATATCAGGGAATGCTTTGACGCCTACGGCTGCGATACCTACGTGGACATGCTCGGCAGCAATGAAAAGCCGGGTGACTGGTTTCCGATGCATTCCTACACGACCGGGCTGAACTATTCCACACCGGAGGGCAGCGTCTGGATGGAAATGACCTCAGTCAAGCATACTTATCTCCCGCAGGTCGTCATGACAGACGATTTTGAGGACGTCTGGAAGGAATATATGGAAGCTTATCACGACTGCGATCCGCAGCTTCTGTTCGGAGCGATGGAGCGGGAGGTGAGGAGGAGAGCCTCATCCGGAAGTTATTCTTTATGAGCCGCGGAAGGAAACGGATTCGGAAAATCAGCAGGGACAGACGGTCTATAGCAGCGGCGGAGACAGTAATAGCGGCGATGTAGATATCGAATGGACAGATGATATTTTGTAAGAACTGTTCATCAAACAAAGCCGATGCCGGAGAAGAACATTGGACTTAAATGAATACAGTTGGCCGTATATGGTACAGCAGCTGTTTCATACGCCCGCATTGCTTTAAATACTGTTTTTGCAGGGAAAGCGTATAATTCTCCATTGTCTTTATGTTTGCTTCCGAAATAGGAAAGCCGCCGAAGCGGATGCTTTGGAACAAATCACATATTCCGGAAAAAGAGTTTTCGGGAGTATCCAGACAGCCTCCGGTGCGGGTACCGTAGTCTGAAAGGGTTTCGCCGTTTTCAATAGGATATCCATACAGCTTTCCGAATTGGAGAGCTTTTTTTATATGAAATTGTATTTTTTCATAATCGCTTCCCGACAGATACATATGATGCCATAAAAGGCTTCGTAAAAAGAGCAGAAAAACGATAATAATACATCCGATGATCAAAAAGAGCAGGCATTCTAAAGCAAGGAATAAGAGTTGCTTCACGTTTTCCAAAAGGAGGGAATAATTTATTTCATGTAATTCATTTTCATCGGAAGAAGGAGCCGGCGCCGTCACAGGAGCGGAGGGCTGTGCACCGGGAATAGGAACGCGTGCCTCTCCGGTTTTCTTCCATGCCGTATTGGAAGAGTCATAATAGCGGGGCGTTGGTTCGAACGGTATCCAGCCGATGTTTTCGATATATGCTTCTACCCATGCATGGGCATTGTTTCCTGAAAGATTCAGATCGCGATTATGATAGCGGCAGGCACCATTAGAAACGAAGCCTTCCACATAACGTGTGGGAATACCCTCACAGCGTCCGAGAACAGCCATTGCAGATGCAAAATAAGTGCAATAGCCGGTTTGGCCTTGGAAAAGAAAATAATCGACAATATCTTCTCCTTTGGAAAGACGTTCAGGAGAAGTCGTATACGTGTATTTGCTTAAATAAGATTCAATTGCTTTCAGTCGGTCATAATCATTATCCTCTTTAGCGGTAATTTCTGCCGCTAAAGAATAGATACGCTCAGGAAGAGTATCGGGAAGAAGCGTGTAATTTTCATAAATGAATTCTTGGCGCATGGCTGCCTGCTCGGTTAAAGCAGGAGTTTTGTTCCAGGCATTGCCGCGTAAAAGCTGCTTTATTCTTTCGTCAGAATAATTTACCTCCATAAGCTGTACCCGGTAACTAAAGCCGACTCCTTGGGCTTTGGAAAGGCAGACGGTATCCCCGACGGGTTCGGCGGACGGTTTATCGTCAAAAAGCATGATGTTTTGCGTAAGCGGAGCAAAGAAAAGGCTTTTTGTTTTTAAACCTTTAAAGGTAATATTATAGTAGCTGTGGCTTGTAAGTTCTTTCATTTCCTCCTCAGAATAGATACTCTGCGAAAATGCCGACATCAGTCCATCGTATTGCAGAAGATATTCTTCTTTCTCATAAGGCTTTTCAGACGCATGCGTCTCCCAGCCGTGACCGTTGTAAAAATCATGGATGTTTCCAGCCAAATACAGGGGAGCCTTTGTCTGGTCGCCAATGATAGAAATCTGAGGATTCTCGGAAGAAAGAATATTGCCTTTAATCTCACCGCTTTCACTGTAACCGGCAAACGATATGGAATAGTTGCCATTGCCGGAAGAAAAAAAGTACTCTGCATTGACGATAAAAGAGGTCAATTCCTCCCGTACCGCCTTTATCATATTCTTTACAGTAGTCCACCTGATGGGAGTTTCTTTTACAGGCAGCAGGAAAAGGAATAACATGGACAGGAGAAAAAACGGAGTTAAGTAAAGTATTTTTTGGCCGTATTTCCCTTCTGAAAAAGCGCAGGAAAGCTCTGCAAGGAACAGAAGAAAGCAGAATAAAATAACGCATACGGTCCACTTGGGAAGAGCGATCTTCTGTATGCCAAAAGCGATCATACTGATGAGCAGCAGAAGACAGATGGAAGCCTTCAGCCATAATCTTTGGCGTGCGAAATAGCATATGATACAGACAGGAACGCAGATTGCGGCTATACCGAGAAAATAAAGGTAAGGAGCAGGATTTTTTCCGTTCGCATATAAAAACAGACCGATCAGGCCAAGCAGTACGGTCATTCCTATCCAAAACTGCAGGCGGAGATTTTTTTCTTCCGACCAGTGAATCAAAAATTGAAGAAATAAAGAGGAAGGAATAAATAAAATCGGCGGATAAGACAAAGAAAATAAGCTGCCCGCAAGCAGAATAAGGCCGATACATAGAGCGGCAGAATAAAATATTTCATAATATTTTCTTAAGTTTCCAATTATTTGGGCGGTTATATTTTTCATAAAGACAGTTCCCCAGTATTAATTAGCACCGTTTCATTACCGATTCTGCAGCTTTCTTCTATATAATTCATCAAACTATCCGAAACAGCAGAGGTTATAAGGATGGCAGCATAGGAAGGTACTGTCCGCGACGTATATTGTTCCCATACTTTTTCTAAAGGAAGAGAAGCGTTAAACGTCACAGAAGCACAAGTTTCATAGAAACGTTCAAAACCTGTCCGGGCATTGATAAGCTGCTCTTTGAGGGTGCCGTCACCTTCCATATACACGACGCGGACAGGAATTTTCTTCAAATAATAGTCATGTACAAAAGCGATGACCGCTTCAATAATATTATCTTCCGTCTGCAGGCGGATTTCCGTATCTCCCTGAATCGGAGACAGATCGGCAATGATTACAGTTTCAAATAATTCTTCCGGCATTTGTTTTCTGACGAGAAGTTCGCCGGTTTTAGCAGAGTTTTTCCAATGGATATACTTCTGCTGGTCTCCCGGACGATAGGGGCGCAGTTCGTAATCAGGAAGCTCCTGGAGTCTGGAGAGAGAAAAAAGAGTATTTTTAGGATCTTTTTTCTGAAGCTCTGTTTTAAGAAGTTCCAAAGGCAGAATGCGCGGCATGGCGGTCAGACGTATTTGCGCTAACATAGGATAGGTGATGGTAAAAAGGCCCCAAAAATCTGTTACGGAAACACTTTTTACGCCTACCTGATAAGTCCCCCTGTATTTGCAGTACATTTTAGTATCCACACGGACTACCTGATGGGGCAGGAGACATAGATTGCGGATTTCCTTGTATTCCTTTATGGTCACCATATCGGAAAAATAATGCAGGGTTATATCGGTAAAAGGAATGAAATCTTCGTTTGCAAGAATGAGACGGTAAGGAACTTCTTTCGCTTTTACGACGGTCCGGGAAACTTCCTGTACAATTTTAAAACGCAAATATACGTATATGGAATACGTCAGCGCGAGAACAGGAATCAGTAGGGCGAAATAAAACAGCAAGTAAGGAATATTGCCTCCCCGAAAGCTGACCAAAACAGCCGTACCGATTAAAAAAATAAAATAAATTATTTTTTTCATAAAATAGGTACCTTTGTTTGATGAAGAGCTTCCTGTAAAATATCTTTTTCCTTTTTCCCTTCCAATCTTGCTTCGGAAGAAAGAATGAGACGGTGCATGAGTACCGGTTGTGCAAGGACGGTAATATCCTCCGGCGTGACATAGGAACGTCCCAGAAGATAAGCGCGGCTTCTGGCGGCACGCGTCAGCGCAATGGCAGCCCTTGGACTCGCGCCCAGCGTCAGATAACGGCTTTTGCGCGTATGGCGGGCAATTTCAACAGCATAACATATGATATCTTCATGCAAGGTCACTTTTTGAATTTCTTCTTTTATGTAAATGATATCTTCTTTCGAAGTAACCGGGAGCAGTTTCTTTAGCGGTTCCCCGTCCATGATGCGGCGGACGATATCCGTTTCTTCTCTGGTATTTTCAGGATATCCCATAGAAATTTTCATCATAAAACGGTCCATCTGCGCTTCGGGCAGACGGTAAGTGCCGAGCTGTTCGATTGGATTTTGTGTGGCAATTACCATAAAGAGCTCCGGTAAAGAATAGGTAGTGCCGTCCACCGTTATTTGATGTTCCTCCATGGCTTCCAACAGGCTGGCCTGTGTTTTCGGCGAAGTGCGGTTGATTTCGTCGGCAAGGAGGATATCGTTCATGACAGCTCCCGCAGAGTACCGGAATTCCCCTGTCTGCATATTGTAGACCGTCATGCCTGTAACATCGCTCGGAAGGGTATCCGGAGTGAACTGGATTCTTGCGAAGCTGCATTTGACGGACTGTGCCAATGATTTGGCCAGGGTGGTTTTTCCAACGCCCGGAACATCCTCCAAAAGAAGATGACCGTCGGAAAGCAAAGTGATAAGAGCGAGTTCAATAATGTTTCTCTTGCCGACAATCACAGTTTCCATATTGAGTATAATTTTTTGAAGCGTATCAGATTGCTGCATTTTGTTTGTCCCTCCCCGTTCATATAAATGTATAGTTTCATTATGTATCAAGAAAAATGATTAATCAACATAAATCTATGCGTATTGAAAAGCAGGCAGATTTTTGATAAAATAAAAAAGATTAAAGACCTATCAATTTAAGCGGATCAGCGTTTGGATCAAGGTATGGACAGATTCGCGTTTACGGAGGAAAAGCATGAAGCTGAATACGACGGGTTGTGCAAAGGAATTGCAGTTTATCGCAGGAGAACTCAATTCTTTTCTTTCTGCAAGGGAAAGCGAGGACGAGCTTGTTTTGACGGCGGAAAAAATGGCGGCTGTGGGGTACCGGATCGAGTGCACTTTGGAAGGTGTGAAGGTGCATTTCCATGAGCTGACCGATTTTTCCCGCGCAATGCTTACGATTGCCGCGATGGAGCGGCAGGGACAGCGCGTCTATGAAAAAAGTGAGGCCAGAAGCATTGAGGAATTCGGCATCATGCTCGATTTTTCGAGAAATGCAGTGATGCGCCCTGATGCGGTGAAACGCTTTCTCTGCTGCGCGGCACTGATGGGCTATACGTTTGTCGGTTTTTATATGGAGGATACGATCGAGATCGAGGGTGAGCCATATTTTGGCTATATGCGAGGGGCGATGACGCTTGAGGAGCTAAAGGAGCTGGATGCTTACGCGTCACGTTTTGGTATGGAGCTGCGCGGCTATGTGCAGACACTCGCGCACTTGAACCAGATCACGCGCTATGAGGAATATCAGGAAATCATCGATGTGGATGATATTCTGCTGTGCGGAGAAGAGAAGACCTATGCGTTCATCGAACGTCTGCTCAAGACGGTCTCGGAGGCGTTTGCGAGCAGAAAAGTCAACATCGGCATGGACGAGGCTTATATGGTCGGGCTTGGAAAGTATTTGCAGAAAAATGGCTATCATAACCGGGAAGAGGTGATTTTAAACCATCTGAACCGCGTGATGGAAATCTGTAAGAACTACGGACTGGAGCCTGAAATGTGGAGCGATATGTTTTTTCGGCTGGCGTATGCGGGAGAATATTATGTAAACGATAAGGAGCAGGTTTCGATGCCTGACATTCCGGACGGCCTGACGCTCGCTTATTGGGATTATTTTTCGACGGATCCGGAGCATTACGTGCAAATGCTTGAAAAACATCAAAAAATTGCGAAGGAGGTTTCGTTTGCCGGCACCGCTTGGCGGTTTACCGGTTTTACACCGCACAACCGCTACAGCCTAAAGACGGGGCTTGCGGCGACGAAGGCGCTTCGGGAGGCTGGCATCAAACGCAACGTCATCACATGTTGGGGCGACAACGGCGCGGAGGCGAGCAGCTTTTCTCTTCTGCCTGCGCTGTATATGAACGCGGAATATGTGTATGCCGCAGATGCGGACTGCACCGATACGGAATGTGAAAAATTTATGGTGCTGACGGGAATTTCCTTCGATGACTTTTTAAAAATTGATGACAGCAATCTCTTTGATAAGAACAGCGAGGAACATAACAATTCTTCCAAATTCCTGCTGTTTAACGATCCGCTGATCGGAATTTTTGATTCGCTTGCGGCACAGGAGGACGATCTTGGCGGTCATTATAAAAAGGTGATTGAAAAACTTACACCTCTGACAGCACATGAGCGATTTGGCTATTTGTTTGAAACACAGCTTTGCCTTTGTGAGGTGCTTCAAGAAAAGGCCGTGCTCGGTATCCGGCTGCGAAGCGCTTATGAAGAAAATGACAGGGAGGCGCTGCTTGCGCTTGCGGAAGAGACGATTCCGTCGGTTTTAAAAAATCTGGAACGGTTTTTTAACACGTTTGAAAAGCAGTGGATGACCGACAACAAATCGTTTGGCTTCGAGGTACAGTGTCTGCGTCTCGGCGGCCTCACGAAGCGGCTGGAATATACGAGGCGCGTGCTGATTTCTTATTTGACCGGCGAACAGGACCGGATCGAGGAGCTTAAACAGCCGCTTAAACCCTTCCATTATTTCAACGAGTCGAGTCTCTATTCGCAGCGCTATCATATGTGGAGCGACATGGTGACGCCGGGAGTTATGGGATAGGATTGGTTTGGCAGAGAGAAGGAAAGGAAAACAGAATGAGCGAAGCAGTTGTGACCTTGAAAAAGGGAGAAGGGCGTCTGCCCAAGTCTGCGATGAATGGTAGAATTCGGTAGCCGATATTTTTTATATGTGATATACTGCACGTAGGCAATGACCGAGGCTCGCAAAGCGAGTCGAGGTGCACTGCACCCCACTCCCGAAAGGAACTTTTCCATGCAGCGAATCAGCAAAAAAAGCCGTCTTCTTGAGACGTATTCACTCATATTGATCGATATGCTGGGCATCCTGATTTCTTACGCAGGAGCTCTTTGGCTGCGCTTTCGAGGGCTGACCGGCGGTTATACACAGATCCATTATTCGGTCGGCGCTTATATACTGATTATCGCACTGCTATATAGCATGATGACCGAGTGGAACAGAGGGTTTTTTGATCGGGGAATGCTTGTAGAGCTGATTGCGATTATAAAATATAATGCGGTGCTTCTGCTTGCAATCAGTACCATCGTATTTTTGATTAAACTGGGCGAAACGTTTTCCAGGCTTGTATTCGGCTATTTTGCCGTGCTCAATATTGTTGTCACGTATCTTCTTCATCTTTTATTCAAAAAATATATGTTGGAATATTACCGGAACAGCGCGAGCAGTGACAAGGTTATGGTCGTCACACAGAGTAAATATGCTGAAAAGCTCGTGAAGAAAATACTGGAACAGAAAGCATGGAATTATGCGATTACTTCAATTGCGCTTGTGG
>CAZBRY010000069.1:3780-11613 GCA_964494285.1 uncultured Lachnospiraceae bacterium | reverse complement strand
AACGAATCGAAGACGTCCTGCTCGCAACCTGCGACATGCAGAATGAATTCCACGCCTACGGCCGCAACCGAGACAGGGAGACGAAGGATATACTGTCGTAATCCTTCTCAATTGAGAGTTAGAAAACCGCACGGGAATACTAAATAAACAGGTTTACATTGGATTCCTCCGCATCTCCCAGATAAGAAGCGACACCTGCCAGCTCTACTCCGTCGAGCAGCTCCTCTTTTGTAATTCCCATGATGTCCATAGACATGGTACAGGCCACGAGTTTAATTCCACTGTCCATCGCATGGCGCATCAATTGCTCAAGGGAATCTACATTTTTTTCATGCATGACTTTTTTCATCATGGCGGTTCCCATTCCGGCCATGTTCATTTTCGATAATTTCAGTTTCTTACTGCCTTTTGGCATCATGATGCCAAACATCTTCTCAATAAACGATTTCTTCACGGCGGGTGACTCTGTTTTCCTTAATGCATTCAGTCCCCAAAACGTAAAGAACATCGTCACCGGTCTTCCCATAGCGGCAGCTCCGTTAGCAATGATGAAGGAGGCCAGCACCTTATCCAGATCTCCGCTGAATACAATAATGGTTTTTCCCTGCGGCGTATCTACAGTTCTTGTTTCTGTTTCCAGCGTGCAGCTTTCCTTTCCTTTTTTGATATATACAAGATTTTCTTTATTTTGTCGTTCGGTTTTAATCAGCGTATTCCCTGTTCTTCTGCACCAGGAATCAATATCCGCCGCAAATCCCATATCGGTTGCCGATACCTTTAAGACTTCGCCTTCTTTCATGGCACAAATCGCTTCATGAACCTTCATAATAGGACCGGGACACTGTAATCCGCAGCAGTCAAGCACTTTGATTTCCTGATCGGATAACACCTCGGAAATCTCTTTCTTTTCCTCCTTGACTATTCTCGAAATGGAGGTGATTTTTTTTGCATCCTCATGCATCGATTTGTAAAAGGATGTCCCACCTGAAAGCATAGTCACCTTTTCAAAGCCGTTCTGACTCAATAATCTAGCCGCATTATAGGAGCGCACCCCAATCGTACAATACGGAATAATCAATTTCTCCCGATCCAACTCCCCTAACCGTTTGCGGAGCTGTCCAAGTGGAATATGGTAAGAATTCGGAATGGAAAATACCATCCGCTCCATTTCTTCTGTCACGTCCAATAGGATGTAATCATCTTTTTTTCCTGCATCGGCGAGTAGCGCATCCACCTCGTCCCACTCGATAAAGCTTATGAACCCTCGCAGGATATTTTCAGCGACAAAGCCAAGCATATTGACCGGATCTTTTGCGGAAGAGAATGGAGGCGCATAAGCAAGCTCCAGCTCTGCCAGGTCATATATGGTCCCGTTTAATTTCATCGTCGCAGCAAGCGTATCAATTCTTTTATCCACGCCATCCTGCCCAACGATCTGTCCACCGAAGATTTTCCCCTCTTTGTCAAACAGCATTTTCAAAGTAAGCGATGTCGCGCCCGGATAGTATCCGGCATGGGATTTTTGATTGATAAGCGCCGAATAATAATCCTGATTCCTTACTTTTCCCATTGCCTTTAACTGCTTTTCGTTCAATCCAACACTGGCAACATCCAGGTCAAATACCTTAGCGATCGCAGTTCCCAGAGTTCCGTTATACTTTTTCCGGTCTCCTGCCAAGTTATCCGCCAAAATACGAGCTTGTTTGTTGGCCGGTCCGGCAAGCGGCACCATCGTTTTATCCTTTGTCACATAATTCGTTACTTCTATCACGTCTCCAACCGCATAAATATCCGGGTGTGAGGTCTGCAAATATTCATCAACAAGAACTCCGCCCCTCTGATTTAATGCAAGCCCCGCCTGTTTTGCAAGCTCACTATTTGGTCGGATCCCAATCGACAGAATAACCAAATCAGCCTCTACTACAGCTCCGCTCTTTAGCTCAATTTTTGTGACCCCTTCTGCCTGATGAAACTCCTTCACTCCGTCTTCCAAAATCAGATGAACATGATTTCTTCTCATATTTTCATGAACCAGCTTTGCCATCTCAAGATCGACCGGCGTCATTACCTGGTTCTGCATTTCGATAACCGTCACCTCTAAACCTTGCTGATGAAGATTTTCCGCCATTTCAAGCCCAATAAAGCCGCCCCCAATTACGGCGGCACGCTTCGGCTGCTTGTCCGTAATATAAGCTTTCATCCTGTCAGTATCCGGCACCGTCCACAGTGTAAAGATAGAATCCGCATCAATGCCCGGAATCGGCGGTTTCACCGGCGAAGAACCGGTAGCTAACACCAGATTGTCATAGGCTTCCTCATAAATTTCTCCCGTGGCAAGATTTTTTACTTCGATCTTCTTCTCCTCCGGCATGATCCTTGTCACTTCGCTGGACACCCGAACATCAATGTCAAACTTATTTTTCATCGCCCTCGGCGTTTGTAACAAAAGCGCGTCTCTGCTTTTGATCACATCACCAATATAATATGGCAGCCCACAGTTTGCATAAGAAATATAACTGCCTCTTTCCAACAGAACAATTTGTGCCGCTTCCTCTCTTCTCCGAAGTCTTGCCGCGGTTGTGGCGCCTCCGGCAACGCCGCCGATAATCACTGTTTTTTTAGCCATAGCGCTTCTCCCTTTGTATTGTTGTTTTCATTGTTATTTTTTTAACAATTCATGTTATAATTAATAATATATTATGAATTATTTTTATTTTATCATAATAACAATTTCTTGTTTGTAACTATGTCACATATCCTCTCATTGCCGGTACCTAAGCCCTATCACTGACAGAGAAAAAGTCCCATAAGAACAATCGCCGCATAAGCACAGCTTTTGGGAAGCATGAGCATGCCAATCTTTGGGTAAACATCGGAAAGCAGCACGACCGGTATGTAGCAGACAAAGCTAACCCCTATCGCAAGCCATACATAAGAAAGGACGCCTCCTTTTGTGACAGCTCCAATTATGTAAAGAAGCATAACTATTGTTCCGAGCAAAATGAACGGTATGTTTCGGTAAATATTCCACCCTTTTACAGGTCTCTCAGTTGTCCATCCATTTTGTGGGAACAAGCATAACAAAATACGCGCCGCAATACAGGTATAGACGAGAACGTCCAGATCACGTCTCACCTCAAATCCATAATACTCCTTTCCAATTTTCCACAAAAGCAAATAAAACAGTGTCATCGTAATAGAGGCAATTAATTTACCTATTCCCAAGGAGACTGTATAATCACTATTTTTTCTATCCAGCACCAAAAATATTCTAGGGATGAGATGACAGGCATCCCCTGCCCCCAACACAGATGTCATTACCGCATATTGAACTACCAAACTGTCCTGATGTGCATTTCGGTACAGTACTGCCGCCCCAATCAATATTATGGAAAGATAAAGTATGTTAAATACAATTTCGACCTTCTTCATAATTTTTTTTCCTGTACCCATTTGTGGCTTCAGGACTTTCTCTTTGGATTCTTCGGAAACCACCCTTTTCTCACCCTTTCCCTCTGCTCTTTTAACTCAATAATTGACCAGATAGAGGCACATCCAAAAATGCCCACTATAGAAGATGTCACGACATGATCAATTAAACAGGAAGATGCAATTGCTATGATTCCGATAATCAAAAACACAGGCCATATCCTATCTGTAAAATAATATTCACATTTAATAACAATCGGATGAAAAATTCCAATGATGATAAAAGCAGCAATGCCTATTATCACTCCCGTAAAATACATATTGTCCCTCCAATGAATAATAAATAAAAGGGGCTTACCAGTCAATCCGACAAACCCCTTTATTCTATAATTTCTCGATTTTAAGTAAACACTTTTAGTCGTTCAGCGCTGCTTGTGCTGCCGCAAGTCTTGCAATCGGCACACGGAATGGGGAACAGGACACATAGTCAAGACCCACCTTGTGGCAGAACTCAATACTGGACGGATCTCCGCCGTGCTCCCCACAGATGCCTAAGTGAAGATCCGGTCTTGTCGCACGTCCTTTCTTTGCCGCCATTTCTATCAACTGGCCAACACCGTTTTGATCAAGCTTTGCAAACGGATCGGACTCATAGATTTTTGATTTATAGTAGGCATCAAGGAACTTGCCCGCATCATCTCTTGAGAAGCCGAATGTCATCTGCGTCAAATCATTCGTTCCAAAGGAGAAGAATTCTGCTTCCTCTGCGATTTCATTTGCAAGCAGAGCCGCACGCGGAATCTCAATCATTGTACCAACCACATAGCGAATATCGGAGCCTTTTTCCTTCTTCACTGCCTCGGCCACCTCTACGACTGTATCCTTGACAAATTTCAGTTCCTTTTTCTCTCCTACGAGCGGAATCATGATTTCCGGAACGATGTCATAGCCCTTTTCGGTCTTCACTTCAATCGCTGCTTCCATGATCGCACGTGTCTGCATTCTTGCGATTTCCGGATAGGTAACCGCGAGACGGCAGCCTCTGTGACCCATCATCGGATTGAATTCATGCAACGCGTCGCACGTTGCCTTTACCTGCGCTACTGTCAAGTGCATGCGCTCCGCAAGATCCTTGACATCTTTTTCGTCCGTCGGAACAAATTCATGCAATGGCGGATCTAAGAAACGAATCGTTACCGGTCTGCCCTCCATCGCCTCGTAAATACCCTTGAAGTCTTCCTTCTGGAACGGAATCAGACTTTCTAATGCTTCCGTTCTCGCTTCCTCTGTCGTGGAAAGAATCATCTGTCTGATCTTCGGAATTCTTTCCGGATCAAAGAACATATGCTCTGTTCTGCAAAGACCAATACCCTCTGCGCCAAGCTTTACTGCATTTCTTGCATCTTCCGGTGTGTCCGCGTTCGTGCGAACCTGCAACCTTCTATATTTGTCTGCCCATTCCATGATGCGGCTGAAGTTGCCTCCGATTTCCGCTTCTACAGTTCTGATGTCTCCAAGATAAATTTTACCTGTAGAGCCGTCCAGAGAAACATAGTCTCCTTCCTTGATCGTCTCGCCTCCAAGCTCAAATACCTTTGCATCCTCATCAATCTTGATTTCACCACAACCGGACACGCAAGCAGTTCCCATACCTCTTGCCACAACGGCTGCGTGAGACGTCATACCGCCGCGAACAGTCAGTATTCCTTCTGCGGCATGCATGCCCTCGATATCCTCCGGGGAGGTTTCAAGACGAACAAGCAGTACTCGCTCTCCTGCCTCGTGGTGATTTTTCGCATCGTCCGCCGTAAAATAAACCCGGCCGGCTGCCGCTCCCGGTGATGCCGGAAGGGCGGAACCGATCACCTTGCCTTCCTTTAATGCCTTCGTATCGAAGGTCGGATGCAGGAGCTGGTCGAGAGATTTTGCATCAATTCTCTTCACTGCCTCTAATGGTGTGATCTTGCCTTCATCCACAAGGTCGCAGGCAATCTGTAAAGCTGCGGGAGCCGTACGCTTTCCGCTTCTCGTCTGCAAGAAATAAAGCTTCTTATCCTCTATTGTAAATTCCATATCCTGCATATCGCGGTAATGGTCTTCCAGTCTGTTTGCAATCGCCATAAACTGTGCGAATACATCCGGCATATCCTGCTCAAGTCTCGTAATCGAAAGTGGTGTACGGATACCGGCAACAACGTCTTCGCCCTGTGCATTAATCAAATATTCTCCGTAAATACCCTTACCACCTGTACTCGGGTTACGCGTAAACGCAACGCCTGTTCCCGATGTGTCACCCATATTTCCAAACACCATCGCCTGCACGTTGACTGCGGTACCCCAGCTACCCGGAATATCGTTCATACGTCTGTAGACGATTGCTCTTGGGTTGTCCCAGGAGCGGAATACGGCTTTTACAGCTTCCATAAGCTGCACCTTCGGATCCTGCGGGAATTCCTCTCCCATTTTTTCTTTATAAATGGCTTTATACTTTGCAATGACCTCCTGGAGATCCTCCGCTGTCAAATCCGTATCAAACTCAACACCCTTTGCTTCCTTGATTTCATCCAAGATACCATCAAAGAACTTCTTACTCATCTCCATTACGACGTCCGAAAACATCTGAATAAAACGTCTGTAGGAGTCATATGCGAATCTCGGGTTACCCGTTTTCTTAGCAAAGCCCTCTACGGAAATGTCGTTAAGGCCCAAATTTAAAATCGTGTCCATCATACCGGGCATGGAAGCACGCGCACCGGAACGTACCGATACAAGAAGCGGATTCTCCGTGTCACCAAACTTCTTTCCCTGCTGTTCTTCGAGCGCTGCAAGCGCATCGAAAATTTGTCCTTTGATTTCTTCGCTGACTGCCTTTCCGTTATCATAGTAATCCGTGCAGGCTTCGGTCGTTACGATAAAGCCTTGTGGGATCGGAAGACCAAGATTCGTCATTTCCGCAAGGTTTGCTCCCTTGCCCCCCAGAAGGTTGCGCATGTCTGCGTTGCCCTCCTTAAATAGATACACCCATTTTGCCATTCTGTTTTCCCTCCAATTATCATAGTTTTTTAGACAGCCATTTGAACATGGTAATCCAGCATAAAAATTTCGAAAGAATTTTACTTAATGAAAAAAAGCCAAAGTATCCCTGTGTGCGGGTTACTTTGACTTATTTATGATATTTCGTTTTAATAGGATTCTTTGCGACACGCCCATCTACCAATTCCTTCAGCCATTCTTGTAAAAGACAATTGTCTTTGCGTCACGTACAAACAATACTCTTTCCGTGCCGAAAATCATTATAGCATATACAAAAAAAATTGTCCACTTATAAATACGTAAAAACGCTAAAAGAATAAGGTTATCCTGCGATTGCTTAAAAACGGAATTTATCCTCAAAATAGGTTTCCAAATCCTCGATCTTGATCCGCTCCTGCTCCATTGTATCCCTGTCGCGTACAGTTACCGCGCCATCTGTTTCGGAATCAAAATCGTATGTAATACAGAACGGCGTGCCAATTTCATCTTGTCTGCGATATCTCTTACCAATATTCCCACGATCATCAAATTCACAGTTATATTTCTTTGAAAGCGACGTAAAAATCTTCTCGGCACCCTCATTTAGTTTTTTAGAAAGCGGAAAAACGCCAATTTTTACAGGTGCAAGCGCCGGATGAAAATGAAGTACCGTTCTCACATCACCCTCTCCGATCTCCTCCTCATCATATGCCCCGCATAAAAAGGCAAGCAAAACACGATCCACGCCAAGAGACGGTTCAATCACATAAGGCACATATTTCTCTTTCTTTTCATCATCAAAATAGCTCATATCCTGACCGGAAATATTCTGATGCTGCGTCAAGTCGTAATCAGTTCTGTCTGCAATTCCCCAAAGCTCACCCCAGCCAAACGGAAACAGAAATTCAATATCCGACGTAGCCTTGGAATAAAAAGAAAGCTCCTCTTTATCATGATCACGAACCCGCATTTCCTCTTCCTTCATTCCGAGCCCCGTCAGCCAATCAATACAGAACTGTTTCCAGTATGCGAACCACTCCAGATCGGTATCCGGTTCACAAAAAAACTCCAGCTCCATCTGTTCAAATTCCCGGATTCTGAAAATAAAATTACCCGGCGTAATTTCATTTCTGAATGACTTTCCAATCTGTCCGATACCAAATGGAATTTTCTTACGAGATGTTCTCTGAACATTTTTAAAGTTTACAAAAATGCCCTGCGCGGTCTCCGGCCTCAAATATACCGTATTTTTCGCATCCTCTGTCACTCCCTGAAAAGTCTTAAACATTAAGTTAAACTGTCTGATATCCGTAAAATTGTGCTTTCCGCACGTTGGACACGGAATTACGTTATCTTCGACATATTGCTTCATCTTTTCCTGGGACCACCCGT
>CAZBRY010000069.1:0-3770 GCA_964494285.1 uncultured Lachnospiraceae bacterium | reverse complement strand
CTCATCCATCGTCACCATGAAACCGGTCTCCGGGTCCTCGATAATCTTATCCGCGCGAAAACGTTCATGGCACTCCCTGCAGTCCATCAGCGGGTCGGAAAAGCCTCCAATATGACCGGAAGCTACCCATGTCTGCGGATTCATCAAAATCGCACAGTCCACACCGACGTTATACGGATTTTCCATGATAAACTTCTGCCACCATGCCTTTTTTACATTGTTTTTCAGCTCTACACCAAGATTTCCGTAATCCCACGTATTCGCAAGTCCTCCATAAATCTCGGAGCCGGGATAGACGAAGCCTCTCGCTTTCGATAACGCCACGATCTTTTCCATTGTTTTTTCCATGCTACATACCAAGCCTTTCTTAAATATATAAATTTATTATTGTTATCACTTTATAATAATATAGGCAAGTCCTTCTGATTCTGCCGAGATTCTTGCCGCCTTTTCCTCAAGGAGATCTACATTAGCCGTTGAAAATAAAATTTTGCCGTACGTTTGGATTCGAATTGGTTCGCTGACAATAATGATATGATTCTTTCCCATATCCATCAACTCCGTTTTCCCGATTATCTCCTGCCCGGCACTGCCCTTTAACGTCACATCCAGATCATAACCGGCCTCATAGGCCTCACTGATCGTACCGTAGAAAAAAGAGACACCGTTAAAGCTCGCATAATCCTCGGGCGATGCAAATTCTATCAGAACCCTTGCAACCCCCTGCACAACCTCAAAATCAGACAATACCGCATTTTCCTTAGAACCTGACAGCTTTCTGTATTCATCCAGCTCCTCATCAATCATCGAACGCAGCTCATCGGCATTATAATAAGCAGCGTCAAAGCTTTCAACAATGGCATCTGTCACTTTTCCATTTTTGTTGATAATTACGGTTGTCTCATTAATATCAGCATTTTGGGAACCACAGCCACAAATCAAAATACTGCTGCAAATACTTATCATGAGAACAATCCATTTTTTCATCTGTGTGCCTCCTGTCTTCCTCTATTGCCTGAGCGCCAAACGAACACGGCTTAACGTATTACATTACATACTTTGTTATTATAACCCAACCCGCCTTATATTTTCAACATGCAATTTTCAACCATCTCAAGACTTTTAAATATTTTATCTATGTATCTTTTTCTGTAAAATTCAGACAGATCCTGCAATTCGGCAAGCACGGCAGTCTTAACCGAAAATGTATAAAGATGCTCAATGGGGGTATTTACGATAAAATCCACTGTATAGACAGTGGCGTCACTCAATTTCCGGTCATTCGGAATTCCTGGAAATTCTCCATTTACCACAAGTGCTTTAATTTCATAAATGACCCGGACCAGGCAATTGTCGATTGTCGGCTTAATAATTGCCCGAATCGACTGAAACAGTAGCTTCAGCATCTGAAGCTCGTCATTATTTTCTCTCGTATAATAGGACGCGTATTCCAAAAAATACATGCCCAGATAAGCACCTTCAAAATCAGTTCGCAGTTCCTCAAAGTAATAGCTGATCTCTGCTTCGATCAGATTGTACGCCGTCTTTCCTTCATAAAGCTTAAACGTACCAAAGGAAAAAGGATTGGTCGCCGCCATCATCCTGCTATTGGGGCGTCTCGCTCCTTTCGCAAAAGCAGTAATCTTTCCTCTTTCCTTCGTCAGTATTACCAATCTTCTGTCATAATCATTGACAGGCCCTGTCTCCAAGACCATTCCTGTCACTAAGACAAAATCTCTCACAGCCTATGTCCCCTGCCCGATGGCAATGCTCCGCCTGATAGTATGTTCCTGCATCCATGCGCGGATGCTCACTCCTGTAATTTAAGTAGGCCTCAATCCGACCCGTCATCTCAAAGCTCTTCCAATTATCCTGTCTGTTCATTTCAGCTCTCCTATCCACCTGTATTTTCTAGTTCCTCATCCTTTTATTAGGATTTACAGTTTATAAAAATACATGCTGTTACATATAGGAAAAAATGAAAATGATTGTTAACAACTATGTTTAATGCCTCTTCTCACCATATCCAAAATTTTTCAAAAGTAAATCGCTGTCGCGCCAGTCCTTTTTGACCTTGACCCAAAGCTTTAAATTTACCTGTTTCTCAAGCAGGCGTTCTATTTCATAACGCGCGGCACTGCCTATCTTTTTCAGCATTGCACCCTGTTTGCCGATAACGATCCCCTTGTGGGATTCCCTCTCACAGATGATCGTCGCCTCGATATCCACTATTTTTTTTCGATATTTCATACTTTCAATCGTAACGGCAATCCCATGCGGAATTTCGTCATCCAGACACTTTAACGCTTTCTCGCGCACGAGTTCGGCCACAATCTGGCGCTCCGGCTGATCCGTGACCGTATCCTCATCGTAAAACGGCTCGCCATAAGGAAGATAGCGCATAATTAAATCAATCAGGGTGTCCGTATTATGACCTTTCAGCGCTGACACCGGAATGATTTCCGTAAAATTACACAGTTCCTTGTAAACCGTAATAATTTGCAACAAGTCATCCCTTTTTACGGTATCCGACTTATTAATAACTAAAATCAACGGCACCTTGAGCGATTTTAGCTGCTCGGCAATATGTTTATCACCCGGTCCCACAAAAACCGAAGCCTCAACAAGCCATAAAACGACGTCCACCTCCGAAAGAGTCCGCTTCGCAATTGTCACCATGTAATCGCCGAGACGGTTCTTTGCCTTATGGATGCCCGGTGTATCCAGAAATACGATCTGTCCCTCTTTACTCGTATAAACAGTCTGGATCCTGTTTCTAGTCGTCTGCGGCTTGTTGGAGGTAATCGCTATTTTCTGTCCGATCAGACGATTCATCAGTGTAGACTTGCCGACATTCGGACGTCCAATCAGGGCGGCAAAGCCCGCTTTATATTGTTTTTCTGTCATGCAATTGTTTCCTTTTGTTATTTATTTTTTCTGTGCAGGCTCCTTCGGGACATTCTGATTCTGCTCTGCACCCTTCTGTTGATTTACCGTCCACTTTTTCTTTTGACTCTTTTCTACACCTTTAATAATCAGTAGAACAAATGCTACGATGATTCCGATGAATACTGCAATGATAAAAAGGTATGGAATTGCGACTACAAATCCAATCCCGAAATTCTGCAAACCCTTTCCCACATTATAAACGCTTTCTACAAAACCCGTACTCATTCGATCCCACGCAGATTTTTCTATCTGCGGTGTCAGGCGCTCTACCTCAGCTATGTAGAGATAGACTGTACTGTATTCTACCTGATTGTCCATCGAGCGAAGCTGTGACTCATAAGACTCAAGCTGGTAACGTACTTCTGTCAGACGGGCTTCCAAGCCTATAATTGTCTCAAGATCCTGTGCCTGATCCAGAAGCTCATTCAAGCGATCCCGTTCAATCCGCAGAGAATCCCTGTGTGCCTCAACATCCACATATTGAAGCGTCACATCATCGACACTTTCATTTTTGCTTGTTACATTCGACTGCTCCGACACCGCATCCACAAACGCCTCCAGGCGATCGCTCGGAATGCGGGCAGTAATACTCGCATAGCGGTTTCCGTCTTGGCTGTAATAACTGTTGCCTCCAATATCCTTGTATTGCGCATATCCCCCAAGACTTGTAATCTTACTTTCGATATTGGCTAACAGTTTATCAAATTCCTCTGTCTCTACGTTCATGTTGATATTTTTGATCAGCTTCCGGTTATCCTGCAGTTCTCCGACAGATTCCGTTTCTCCTTCTGCAGTATCATAATTTCCGTCTTCGTAGGCGG
>CAZBRY010000068.1:9815-11873 GCA_964494285.1 uncultured Lachnospiraceae bacterium | reverse complement strand
AGAGCAGCTTCGGAAATGAAGGAGTGCCAGGGGCATGGCCTCACCATCTCCGGCGTCAGCGTGCAGAAGCTTTTAAAGAGCCTAATCATTACGCATGCCGCGTCTACCAGCGTAAAGGATCCTCTTTGGAAATACAAATGGGTCCAAAATCATGAGCCGGAGCTTTTTTCCAGAGTACATAAATGGCTGGACGTCAAGGAATATTTAATTTGCCGTTGCACGAATCAATTTATCATGACAAAGGATTCCGCATACGCCACCTTTCTCTATGATACGAGGCCCGGAAAGTGGGGCTGGAACAAAGCGCTTTGCAAAATGTACGGCGTCAACCCGAAGCACCTTCCTAAGGTGATTGACTGTTCGGACCAGGCTGGAACGCTTACCCTGAAGGCAGCGCAGGATTTAGGGCTGACACCGGGAATTCCGGTTTACGGCGGGGGCGGTGATGCGACCCTGATCGGCGTCGGCGCAGGATGCATGGATACTGGTGATACACATATTTATTGTGGAACATCAGGCTGGGTCAATACGGTGATCGATAAACAGGTCGTAGATATTTTTGCGATGATTGCCGGTATCATTGGCCCGGAGGCCGGAAAATATAATTATTTTGCAGAAATGGAAACGGCGGGCAAATGCTTTGAATGGGTAAAGGAACATCTGGTTCTGGATGAAATCGGAATCTACTTAAAAAAGACCCATATCGCGGAGGGCGCGGAAAGCGTGTATGAAAGCCTTTATGATTATATGTCGGATACCATTTCAAAAATAGGACCCGGAGCGGGCGGCGTGATTTTCACACCATGGCTTCATGGAAATCGGTGCCCGTTTGAAGATCCCGACGCGGCCGGAATTTTTTTCAATGTGAAGCTCGAGACGGGAAAGACGGAAATGATCAGGGCTGTGCTGGAGGGTATTTGCTTCCACCTTCGCTGGATGCTTGAGTGTCAGGACAAAAAAATCAAGACCTCTCAGACGATACGCTTTGTCGGAGGAGGCGCATTGTCGGGCGTCACCTGTCAGATCCTTTCGGATATTACGGGAAGGACCATCGAAACGGTCGAGGCCACAAAGGATGCGGGCGCGGTAGGAGCGGCCATGCTGGTTGCCGTAGGGAATGGCAGTCTGCCGGGAATGGCGGCGGTTAAGGATTTTATTCCGGTGAAGAAGCGATATCTGCCTGATAAAGACAACAAAAAAATATACGACAAAAATTATGCGGTATTTAAAAAGCTGTATCAAACAAATAAAAAGAATTTTGCCATGATGAATGGCCGTGAAAGGGAGGCGTGAGAAATGGAAGAAGGGAAAGCGAGAAAGCTGCTGGTGGACACCGGCAGGGAGCTGTTGGAAACGGGACTTGTGGCCAGAACCTGGGGAAATGTAAGCTGCAGGCTGGATGCGGGCAGTTTTGTCATTACGCCGAGCGGACTCGATTATACGAAAACAGAGGAAAAGGACATTGTGAAGATGGATCTTGCGACCGGGGAGTGGCAGGGTATCCACAAGCCCTCCGGTGAAAGAGGGGTTCACATAGCCGCATATCAGGTGTTTCCTGAGGTGAACTTTGTGATCCATACGCATCAGACCTATGCTACGGCTCTGGGACTTGCAGGCTTTCCTCATTTGGATATAACGAAGGAAGAAAGGGAAACGCTTGGCGGCATCATGCTGGCGGACTATGGGCTTCCCGGAATGAAGAAATTGACCAATGCGGTAAAGACAGCTCTCCAAACTGGGGCGAAGGTAGTGCTTATGGCTCACCACGGCGTGCTAATCTGCGGTGGCACCCAGGAAGAAACGATGAGCAAGGCGGTGCTTTTGGAGGAAATCTGTAAAAGAAACATCAAAGGCAGCTACGAAGTGACACAGGGAACAACGACCGGAGAGGCAGAGACACTGTTAAGTGCGGTAAGGGAGAAATTCCAATATGCGGCTCCGGTACAGACACCCGCAGTTGTCGTCTGCGCCAACAGGGGAATTTCTGTCTATGCGCAGATGGATGATATGGCTCAGATGATTGGCAGGGAAATTTCCGTGGTATCGGGAGAAAAGGAA
>CAZBRY010000068.1:0-9805 GCA_964494285.1 uncultured Lachnospiraceae bacterium | reverse complement strand
TGGTGCAGGGAGAAACGTCAAGAATTATTCGCGCACTTGAAAAATCGAATGCCGTGCTTGTGCCGGGTATTGGAGCAATAGTAAGATCAGAATCGGAGGATGATACGACAGCCCTGCAATTGTTAGTAGATAAGGCGTCGATTTGCAGCATTCATGCGGCAGCCTTGAATGTAAAAGCGAGAATCGGCGTCGTTGACGCAGCCTTAATGAGACTTGTTTATCAAAAGAAGTATTCAAAGCAGAAAAATTAGGAGAAGCCTATGAAGGTAGAAAAGAAAAAAGAAATCATACGTATGGTGAAATTTTTCCTGTTCTCTGTTTCAGCAGGGGTCATTGAGATGGTTGCTTTTGCACTGCTCAATGAACTGACGAAGTGGGCTTACTGGCCCTGCTATCTGATCGCACTGACGTTGTCGGTTCTCTGGAACTTTACTTTAAACAGGAACTTCACCTTTCAGTCGGCATCCAACGTACCTGTGGCTATGATCAAGATCGCAATTTTCTATTGTATTTTTACGCCTGTCACAGCCCTGCTCGGAAATTACCTGGCTGAGGATTTGCAGTGGAATGAGTATCTGGTAACCGCAATCAATATGGTTCTTAATCTTACGACGGAGTATCTTTACGATAGATTTTTTGTATTCGGCAAAACGATAGATACAAATGATCGGGTTGACCGCAATCACATCAATGAGAACAGAGAGGAAAGAAAAGTGAAGAATTGTGGAATTAGCAGGTGGGACGATCCCACGAAAATCAATGTAAAGCTGGAGAAGTTGACAAGCCAGGAAATCTGGGAGGTGGATGATAACTATTATGACAGTGTCGTCATGAAATATTTCGACGAGAAGTGCAAAGCTTCGAAAGCTGTTTATGAAGAATCTCAAACATATATTCCGGGAGGCGTACAGCACAATCTGGCATTTAACAAGCCGTTTCCGATGTGTATGTCAAAAGCAGAAGGAGCATACCTGTACGACAAGGACGGAAACCAGTATATTGATTTCTTGCAGGCGGGCGGACCGACGATCCTTGGAAGCAATTATCCGGCCGTCAGAGAAAAGGTCATTGAGCTTCTCAACGAATGCGGACCTGTAACGGGTCTGCTTCATGAAGCGGAACTTTTGATCGCTCGGGAGATCAACAGACATATGCCCAATGTAGAGATGTTCCGTATGCTTGGATCGGGAACGGAAGCGGTTATGGCTTCTCTTCGTATTGCAAGAATTGCGACGGGAAATAAACATGTGATCAAAGTAGGCGGTGCGTATCATGGCTGGTCGGATCAGATGGTTTACGGCCTTAAAATTCCGGGAAGCAGGGCTTTGCTTGAATCTCATGGTATCCCTTCGGGCGCTTACCGTTACACGGATGAGGTCCGTCCAAACGATTTGCACATGCTTGAAAAAATGCTGAAAAGAAACCGTTTAACGGGCGGCACCGCTGCTGTGCTTCTTGAGCCGGTAGGCCCTGAAAGCGGAACAAGGCCGGTTGCAAAGGATTATAACAAGGGCGTGCGCGCGCTTTGTGACAAATACGGAGCGCTGCTGATTTTTGATGAGGTAGTGACTGGATTCCGCGTTGCACTGGGCGGAGCACAGGGATACTTTAATGTAGTTCCTGATTTAACGATTTTTGGTAAGGTGGTTGCAGGAGGATATCCTGCGGCTGGCGGCGTCGGCGGCAAAAAGGAGTATGCGCAGCTGATGGCGGCCGGCCTTGCGACAGGAAAGCACAGAGCTTATGTAGGCGGAACGCTGGCGGCCAATCCTCTTTCCTGTCTCGCGGGTTATACGGCGATTCAGGAAATTGAAAAAACAAACGCCTGTGAAATTGCGGGCCGGATGGGAGACCGCCTCTGCGATGGATTAGAGGGATTGATCGACAGATACGGATTGCCCTTCGTTGCCTATAATCAAGGCTCTATTGTACATTTGGAATGTACGGGTGCGATGAGTTTTGACTTCTCATCGATGTCCTTTATAAAATCGGCTCTCGGTCTTTTAAAGCATAAGAAGATGATGTATGTAAGAAAAGACTCCATGGAAAAAATGGGGGCTGCTTATATGGCAAACGGGATCGTAACGCTTGCCGGCAGCAGGTTGTACACATCCCTCGCGGATACGCCGGAAGTCATAGACGAAGCTTTGAACAAATTTGAAGAAGTATTTAAACATGTTAAGAAAACGGATAAAGGGCTGATTTAACATGGCGGCAATCAAACATGGATTTTATCGAATGTATCAGGCTGTATTTGCCGTGGGTATCCGGTTCATGCCAAAGAAAAAGCAAAAGGTTCTGACCGACAACGGATGCCTCTATCAAGTGCCTGAAATTTTGAGAGCAAAGCAGGCAGGAAAGGTTGAGATCATCACTACGGCGGGATTTGTCGGAAGAAAAGCGATGGAGCCTTTACTGAAAGCCTTGCAGGAGGCAGGAATTGACGCTGTCATTTTCAGCGAGGTGACGCCTGATCCGACAACTGCGTGTATTGAAAAAGCGGCGGAATTGTACCGGAGGGAACATTGCCGGGGAATTCTCGCCATCGGCGGCGGCTCTGTGCTTGACTGCGCCAAGATTGCGGCAGCCCGGATTGCAAAGCCCCAAAAATCAGTTTTGGATATGGCCGGACTGATGAAGATCCGAAAAAGGCTGCCGCTGCTTATAGCGGTTCCCACGACTGCGGGCACAGGCTCCGAGGTCACCGTTGCCGCTGTCATTACGGATGAAAAGACGCACTATAAGCATGTGATTATGGACTTTTGCCTCGTTCCCGACTATGCGGTGCTGGATCCTGCTCTGACAGAATCCCTGCCGCCCGATATAACCGCGTTTACGGGCATGGATGCCATGACTCATGCCGTGGAAGCCTATACAAACCGTTTTGCTTCCGCAAAAATGAGAGGGTATGCAAAAAAAGCGGTGAAGCTGATAAGCGGAAATTTAAAGACAGCTTATGAGGACGGCTCCAACCTTAAGGCACGGGAAAATCTGCTTCTTGGATCTTATTATGCGGGAATCGCGTTTACGAATGCCTATGTAGGATATGTACACGCGATCGCACATGCCTTGGGCGGTTTATACGGCGTTGCCCACGGGAAAGCAAATGCTGTGATTCTTCCTGTGGTTTTAGAACAATATGGAAAGGCCGCCCATCGAAGGCTTGCGGAGCTGGGTGAAGCGGTCGGCATACACGGGAACGCGGCAGAAGAAACGGCTAAAGCGTTTATTGCTATGATAAAAACCATGAATGCGGACATGAGGATTCCTGAAAAGCTCGGAATGATCCAATCGAATGATAATTCCGAAATCATCAGGAGAGCCTTGAAGGAAGCGAACCCGACCTATCCGGTGCCCACGATTTGGGAAAAAGGAGATTTGCAGGAAGTTATTAACCAGTTATAATGCGCGGGCGCGTTCGGATCCGCATGATCGTCTCCCGGATGAAAGCACTGCACACACCGGCCGAATTCCACGGTTTGAAAGCGAATCCGGTCATAGGCGAGCTGCTTTCCTTTTTTTCTGGAAATTTGGACGGCCCTGTCGACCATTGTTTCAGTTTTGCTCGTATTTTTCAATTTCGGACGTCATGTTAAATGATACCTCTTTCTTCCTGATCGGATGACGAATGACCGTTTTGCATTTTGCAGGGTCTGTTTTGCGCGGATCGGATAAGTAGATTTCATGATGGCGGCGGCTGTCCGAGAGGTCGTTTTCATAGCCCTGCTGTTTAAGGTATGAATCCATCAGGGCGACGCTTGCCGGTTCGTCGTCAAAAGGGCCGATATGCATGATCTGCACGCACAAGCCCTCGTGCACGGTTAAGAATCGAGCCAAAGAGCAGTCCAGCGCTTTCTTTTTAGAAGCTTCCTGGACGGCCCAGCAAAAGTCCGCTTCGGATACGAAATCAGGAAGTCTGATCAGAGAGATCCAGCGAAATGTTTTCTTGTTGGTATAGTCGACTCCGTGTACTCCCTCCTGCCACCAAAAGCCCTCCAGAGGAGGCACGACATATTCAAAAAAACCGTCGATCCGGCGCGACCCTTTATAGCTCATTTTGATCGTGTAAGCGATCGCATATAGAATACCGACGGCTTGATGATAGGCGCCGCCTTCCTCGTTCGGATCCCCCTCGCCCTGTACGGCGATATAATTCATTGCCGGAATATCTACGATTTCCGGCTGATTTTTGGGCATATAAAACTCCTTGTATTCTTTTTTGTAATCAAAAGCCATATTTGCTCCTCCTTTATCATAACGGCCTCTCTGCAGCCTTTATTAAAAGAATAAACCCTCGTACGGTGCTAGAGTCAATCATTTTTTTCCTTGACAGGAAAGCACAGCTCCGATATAAATGCACGGTCGTCCGTGCAGTTTCCAGGCGAGCGGTGATAAATCATGAAGGGCAGGCCGTCGATCTCCAGATGCTGTTTTTCCAGCCACTCTGCCGCCACGGTATTGATCAGGCCGATTTTGTCATAATGGCGGAGCATGTGAATGCTGATGGAGGATAGGGCGGCAAACTCACCGATTTTTAACATGCGTTCTCCTTTTCTACTTCAGGCGGATGAAAAATTTTATACTGCCGAACGAGTATACAATTATATTTTATCATGATAAAATGCAGATGGGTAGCATCAATCAAAGAGAAAGAGGAGAAAACGATGAAGCTTGGAATTGCGGGCGCGGGATTGATCGTACAGCATTTGCTGTCCTTCATTCATGAAGTGGACGGCATTGCCCTGCAGGCGATTTACGCGCGTGATAATAAAGAAGAACGGCTGACGAGGCTCTGTGCGGAGCATGGGATCTGCGGCTATTATACGGACTATGAGGAGATGCTTGCGGATGAGCGGATCGACACGATTTATGTGGCAGTGACGAACCAGCTCCATCATGAATTTGCAAAGAAAGCTCTGCTTAGCGGCAAACATGTGATCTGTGAAAAGCCGTTTACTGTGAAGCTTGAGGATTTTGAAGATCTGTGCCGGATTGCTTCTAAAAAAGGACTTCTGCTCTTGGAAGCGATTACGACGCTTTATCTGCCCAATTATCTCGAAATAAAGGAGCAGGTGAAAAGAATCGGCAGAGTGCGGATCGTGGAGTGCAATTTTTCCCAGTATTCCAGCCGGTATGATGATTTTAAAGAAGGAATCGTGAAGCCGTGCTTTGATCCGGTTTGTGCGGGCGGCGCGCTGATGGATTTGAATGTTTACAACATACATGTCGTGGTGAATCTGTTCGGGGAGCCGGTGAGGGCGCATTATTATCCGAATATGGAGCGCGGCGTCGATGTGTCCGGCGTACTGGTGCTTTCGTACGATACGTTTCAGTGCGTGCTGATCGGCGCAAAGGACTGCGGCGCTCCGATTTGCACGAACATTCAGGGGGATCAGGGATGCATTCATATGCCGACGCCGGCCAATACGTGCGATTGCTTTGAGGTTTTGATGAACCGCCGGGAAGGCGAGAGGTTTGCTTTAAACGGGGAGCGTCACAGGATGTATTATGAATTCGTGGAATTTGAGCGAGCTGTCCGGGAGTGGGATCTGGAATTTGCGAAAAGGATGCTGGAACAGAGCCGGATCGTGATGCGGGTCTTAGAGGAAGCGAGGAAGGGCTTATGCTGAACTGTATTTTGGTTGGAATCGGTGGCTTTATCGGGACGGTGTGCCGCTACCTGATCGGGCTGCTGCCGTTTGAACCCGAAAGCGGCTTTCCGGTAAAGACGCTCGCGATCAACATCAGCGGCGCTTTTCTCATCGGGACCATAACGGCGCTTGCCGCGAAAAATAAGTCGATCAGCCCGCAGCTCATCCTGATGCTGAAGGTCGGTATTTGCGGCGGGTTTACGACGTTTTCCACATTTGCCTATGAAACGGCGGACTTGATGCAGAACGGCAGGGTAGGGGTCGCCCTGGCCTATGTTTTGACGAGTGTTCTGGCAGGCGTACTCGCTGTTTTCGGGGCGCAGCTGCGCATATAATTTTGTTATATAAGAAATCCAGCCCGGTTTTGATTGGGCTGGATTTTATTAATGTACGCAAATAGCTCTGTCTTTTCAAGAAATCATAACACTTCTACAACATCAAACGATAAATATGAATGACATCTGACTCGGTCAGGGAGACAAAACCGCCGACCGTGCCGTCGCCGCCATCGCCGTAGCAGGCCGTATGGGCCATTTTCTCGATATCCTCTTCTTTGGCGCCAAGCTCCGCAAAGCTTAAGGGCATTCCGATCGACTTTAAAAAGATTTTTAAAGCTTCGATGCCTTTTGCGGCTGTGCTTTCAGGATCGTTAAAATCCATCTGGACGCCCCACACACGGGTCGCGAGCTGTGCAAACCGCATAATATCATGCTTTTTATTGTAGGACATGACGGCGGGCATGGTAACAGCGAGTCCCGCGCCGTGTGCGCAGTCGTATTGTGCGGACAGCTCATGCTCGATCTGGTGGCTTGCCCAGTCCTGGGTACGTCCGACACCGCACGAATTATTGTGGGCCATCATGCCCGCCCAGGTGATGTTCGCCCTGGCTTCATAATGATCAGGCTCCGCGATTACGCGCGGTCCCTCATGGATCATCGTCAGCATCAGCCCTTCGATCATTCTGTCCGTCACTTCTACTTCCTTCGTATTGGTGCAGTATCTTTCATACAGGTGCGCAAGAATATCCGTGATACCGCAGGCCGTCTGGTAGGCAGGCAGCGTTTTCTGCAGCTCCGGATTCAAGATGGAAAATTTAGGGCGCAACGCTTCGCCGGTTGCCCCTCTTTTAAACATACCGTCCTCAAGTGTGATGACGCTGTCGGGAGAGCCTTCGCTGCCCGCAGCTGAGATCGTGAGTATTGTGCCAAGCGGAAGCGCCTTTTCCACAAGCTTCCCCTGATAGAACTCCCAAAAATCGCCGTCGTGTAAAACACCTGCTGCGATGGCCTTTGCGGAATCGATTGCGCTGCCGCCGCCCACGGCCAGTACAAAGTCAACCTGTTCTTCCCTGCAAAGCTTGATCCCTTCATATACAAGGCCGCTTCTCGGATTCGGCTTCACGCCGCCCAGATCGACGAAGCTGATGCCCTCGGATTTAAGAGACTTCTTTACCCGGTCTAACAGGCCGGAACGCACAACAGAGCCACTGCCGTAATGAAGCAGCACCCTGCTTCCGCCGAAGCGCTTCACATATTTCCCCGTATTGTTCTCTTCCTCCCTGCCAAAAACAAAATAGGTCGGACTGTAAAACGTAAAATTATCCATAGAGTACCTTCCTTTCATCATGGAAATAAAATAATCTTTCCTCAAACCATAAATCAAGTATAGCAAAATAAAGATTATTAATAAAGGAAAACTATACAAAAAAGGAATGCAACTGTGAGTTTACAAAAAGCCAAGCGCAGTTGACAGAAATACCAGGTGTAATTGGTAGAACTGCGACCTAATTTCTGCTATCATAGAATTACTATCATAGTAAAGGAAGTGTCATATATGAATATTGCGGACAGAATACAAAATTTGAGGAAATCAAAAGGTATTTCGCAAGAAGAGCTTGCAGACAAAATGGGGGTGTCCCGCCAAGCTGTTTCAAAATGGGAGAGTGAGCAAAGCATGCCCGATTTGGATAAAGTGATTATTATGAGTGATTACTTTGAGGTTACGACGGACTATCTTCTGAAAGGAATCGAGAATGAAAAGCAGGCGAAAGAAAAGACTGTGGATGCAATTCTATTTGTAATAATCGCCACTGTTTTCAATTTGATCGGCTTGCTTCTGGCAAGCGCAGTATGGTATGAAGAACAAGTCGCTATGGCGATTGTCATAGGTTTGATTTTTATGGCGCTGGGCTGTATGGTCTTTGGCATAGGTTTGGTCTGTTCAACGACGAATCAGAAAAAGGCAAAGCGTACCTTCTGGACAATCAATATTTGGCTTTTGACTTTTATCCCTCTTTCCTTTTTCTACAATGTGCTGTTTACCGGATTTAACGCCCCGTATCCGATCTGGGGAGGAACACTCATTGCGTTTCCTGCTTTTTGGATGATGTATATCGCGGTGTGTCTTGTTGTAGTTTTTATACAAGTGAAAACGAGCCGGGGCGAATAAAGCAAAGCCTATTATAGGAATGGGCAATATTCATAAAAAATGGTGCGTGAATTTGTTATAAATGTACGAAATAAATAATTGCTGTTGACAGATGTTAAAAATAATTATAAACTGACCTTAAGTTTCCGGATTGTTACTATCAGTAGGCAAAACTGGATTATGCTCATGAAGATAGATTGTGATGATTTATTAAAATGATTGGCATAATGCAGTTTTTTTGTTGTTTCAAGCAAGCGCTTTAATGCGAAGGAAGCGGCATATGAAAATTAAAAAAATTTTAAATAATAATGCTGTATGGTCTACTGACGGTGAAGGAAATGAAATCATTGCTACAGGTTGCGGCATCAGCTTTGGGAAAAAGGTCGGAGATTTCATCGATGAAACAAAGGTAGAAAAGCTTTTCCTGTCAAAGGAGGCGAACGCGCAGTTTATTCAGTTGGTAGAGGAGCTGCCGTATGAGGAAATACAGGTTGCGGATGAAATTATCAACTATGCCTCAGAGGTGCTTGGAAAATGGCTTTGCAGGAACATCTACATTACCCTGACGGATCATTTGGGATTTGCCGTTCAAAGAAAAAGGGAAGGGATAGAGATCAGAAATGCCCTTCTTTGGGAAATCAGAAAATATTACGCAAAGGAATATGAGATAGGCAGACATGCGCTTGAAATCATCAGGGACCGGCTGAATGTGGAGCTGTCCGATGACGAAGCAGGATTTTTCGCCCTGCATATCGTGAACGCAGAGCTGGACGGCAGCATCCATCATACGATGGAGGCACCCGAAATCATCAAGGATATTTTAAACATCGTCCGGTATTCGTTTACGGTGGAAATTGATGAAAATTCGCTTTCCTATGAGCGGTTTATCACCCATTTGAAATATTTTTTGCAGCGCGCGGAGAGGAATGTCTATTATCCCCCGGACAGCAATGACATCTATGAGATCGTGATCAAGAAGTTTCCCGAGGCATATAAATGTGCCTGGCGCATCAAAAGCTACATGGAAACGAAATACCCGCAAAAGATCACGGAGGATGAGATGCTGTATCTCACTGTACATATTTCCAGAATCACAGGAAGACAATAAATAAAGTTACAACCGAAAAGGGATTGTTACGGCGATTGACCGGCAAAACCCGGACTGACAGACAGCGTTCGCAGCAAAACGCACTCTGCCTTTCCGGGTTTTTGTATGACCTGGAACTTTATGGCCGATGCGCACGGCCTATAAGATAAAAATCAATTAACTTATGGATATGGAGGGAAAAGAAGTGGCAAGTAAATATGATGGTTTGGCAAGAATTATTATCCAAAATGTGGGCGGAAAGTCCAATGTAAAAAGTATTGCTCATTGTATTACACGGCTGAGGTTCAAACTGAAGGATGAATCAAAAGCAAATACGGATCTATTAAAAAGCACAGACGGTGTTGTGACTGTAATTCAAAGCGCAGGGCAATATCAGGTTGTCATCGGTAACCATGTTCCGGATGTCTACGATGCAGTTGTGGAGATTGGACGTTTTAATAATATTGCGGAAACGGCAGCCAATGAAGGCACAAGGGAAAAGCTGAGCGTGGGGGCGGCGCTCATTGATACTATTTCAGGCGTATTTCAGCCGATCCTGGGGGTTCTCTCTGCAGCGGGTATTATCAAGGGTGTGCTGGCGTTGCTCGTATTTCTCGGTGTTATGAGCAGCACAGGAGGA
>CAZBRY010000067.1:0-11924 GCA_964494285.1 uncultured Lachnospiraceae bacterium | reverse complement strand
CCTGTCGCAGTAATCGTCTGGTGAAACGTAGAATGAATCCGATCATTTTCATCGATATAGTTAGCCAGTCCATCCGCATAGGTGGATTTCAGCTTTGCTAATCCGCGATATTCCAGTATTTCTGACACAAACGGGGAGTCCTCTGCAAGCTTTTCCAACACGTCCGCCGCTGTGGAATAGCCGGTCTTTGTCTTCTTTGTGCCGGGAAGTCCCATTTTATCAAATAAAATCTCACCGAGCTGCTTCGGCGAATTGATGTTAAAGTTCTCTCCGGCTGCCCTGTGAATAGAATCCTCGAGCGCCTTGATCTGCTCCGCAAGCTCTTCTCCATATTTTTTTAGCTCCTCGGGCTTTACAAGGACGCCCTCCGTCTCCATTCGGTAGAGGCACACCGCCAGTGGCATTTCGATCTTGGCAAACAACTCCTGCATGCCCGTCTCCTGCAGGCGGTTTTTCATTCCTGCATATGCTCGGAAACATGTATAACTATAAAAGCAGGCATAATTTAAAAATTCCGCCGCTCTTTCCTCAAAGGCTTGTTCCAAAGAAAGCTTCCCGAAAGCCTGTGTCCGATCCGGAATCAGCAGCCCCGTATACTCGCCCGCCACATCCTCAATTTCATAATCATTTTTTAGTGGATTAAGCAGATATGCCGCGATCGCCGCATCAAAAATCCGCTCTTTGGCGAGCTTCCTGTCGGCAGCCTGCGTCAAATATTTTAACTGTTCCTTAAAATGAAATGTCACAAACACGGTATCTTCCTGCTTATGCAGCAGCTCAGACAGCTTGCCGAGCAGATATCCCTCCGTCAAAAGTCCCTGTGCCGAAATAAAATAGATTTCCGTCTCAGAAATACATAAAGACACGCCAATTACCCTTTTTTCGGCAAAAACACGAAAACCGACCAACGCCTTTCCCGCGCACGCGTCAAAAACATCCTCGGCGATGCCCAGATCTTCAACCAGTTTAAAATCTGTAGTCTGATGATCGTTATCCATCGTACTGTTCTCATCGAAACGTGATAACATGTTTTTGAATCCAAGGCGCTTCATGATTGGGTAGGCTTCCTTCGTATAAAGCTCGCCCAGTCTGGCGGTTTTAAAGTCACAGACGACATCAGCCTGAATATCGATCGTCGCCAGCGTCTTGCTGAGTACAGCCATCTCAAAATTAGCTTCCAGTGTCTCGCGGATACTTTTCTTTTTAATTTCAGAAAGATGCTCCCTTAAGTTTTCGATGCTCTTATAATTTATGATCAACTCTGTTGCGGTCTTTTCTCCAATTTTAGGTACGCCGGGAATATTATCAGAGCTGTCGCCCTGCAAAGCCTTTAATTCAATGATTTGCAGTGGTTCTACCTGATATTTTTCAATCACATCCTTTGTGTAATAGTCCTCCACCTCGGTCTTGCCGCCGCGCGTCTTCGGTATCCGCACCTTAATCCGATCGGTCACGACCTGTAGCAGATCCCGGTCGCCGGAAACAAGCGATACATCCATCTGCTCCTTTTCTGCACGCTTTGCCAACGTCCCTAAAATGTCATCCGCTTCATAACCGGCCTTTTCTACAATCGTCACTCCCATCGCCTGCAAAAGCTCCTTCAAAACAGGAACCTGCTCACAAAGCTCCTTCGGCATCGGTTTTCTCGTCCCCTTGTATTCTTTGAACAACGTATGACGGAACGTCGGTGCCTTTACATCAAATGCCACAATGAGGTAATCCGCCTGCTCCTCCTCAAGAATTTTAAACATGATATTCAAGAAGCCATAAATCGCATTGGTATGAAAGCCCTCCACATTCGTCAATTCGGGAAGACCGTAAAACGCACGATTTATAATACTGTTTCCGTCTATTAATACTAATTTTTCGCTCATTCCATGGCTCCTGTCTTAAACTTTAGAATCGTCACACCAAATAAACATAAAGAAGCGCAGCAGTTAATGCCAGTCCCGCCGCAATCAAAATAATCCTGCGTATGATTGATAGAAGTACATGCATCGAAGCACATTTGCGCATGCTCTCAAGCTTCTGTAAAAGCTCCGAATGCAGATCAAATGCGTTACCATCCTCCAGACGCAGCAAAGCCTCCTTCAGCAGATAACTCGTTTCCATTTCCTCATAGCAGCCATGGCAATCTTCAATATGCGCGATAAATGCCTGCAGATTAACACCTGTCAGCTCGTCCTCAATAAACAGTGGTATATACTGTTCTGTATCCTGACACTTCATTCTTCATCCCTCAAAGCCTTTTTCTAAAATAGCTTTTTTAAGCTTCCTAACAGTCCTCTTGTCAGCGATCTTCCAATTTCACGGCCCACCGCGCTAACAGCACTGTCCGTAGCACGCTCTAAAGCGCTCTTTTTCTGTCTGCCTGTGGATGTTTTTTTCACCTCCGGCACTTTAAGAGCTTCCTGCTTTGCAGTTCTCTCAAGCACCTCATATGCCGAATCGTTGTCTACTGCAAGACTATATTTCGTGTGGTACGGACTCGATAGGATCGCCTGTCTGACAGAAGCATCCTCTGCAACTCCCATAAGGCTCTCGGGCGGCAGAATGAATGCGCGCTCGACAACAGTTGGAACACCTTCCTCATCCAGCGTTGAAACAAGTGCCTCTCCCGTTGCAAGCTCTGTCAACACCTGTTCCGAATCAAACGCCGGATTGGCACGAAAGGATTGTGCTGCAGCCTTGATCGCCTTTTGCTCGTTCGGCGTATAGGCGCGCAGCGCATGCTGCACCTTGTTGCCAAGCTGCGCCAGCACATTTTCCGGCACATCCGACGGCTTCTGCGTGATGAAATAAACACCCACACCCTTGGAACGAATCAGGCGTACGACCTGCTCCACTTTCTGGATCAGTGCCTTTGGCGCCTCATCAAACAACAAATGCGCCTCATCAAAGAAAAAGATCATTTTCGGTTTCTCCAGATCCCCCGCCTCCGGAAGATTTTCATACAACTCGGAAAGCATCCAAAGAAGAAACGTCGAATATAAAAGCGGGGACTGTACAAGCTTCGTACATTCCAGTATATTGATATAGCCATTCCCATTTTGATCTGTATTCATCCAATCGAAAATAGCAAGCGCCGGCTCTCCGAAAAATACATCGCCGCCTGCTTCCTCTAACGTTAAAAGAGCCCTCTGGATAGCACCGACACTCTGCGACGATACATTTCCGTATGTAGTCTTGATTTCTGCCGCCTGCTCTGCCACATAACGCGTCATCGCCCGTAAATCCTTTAAATCCAAAAGAAGCAGACCCCTGTCATCCGCCACCTTGAAAATGATCGTAAGGACGCCTGCCTGCGTATCAGTCAGCTCCAACAGTCGTGACAACAGCTCCGGACCCATGTCTGAAATTGTCGTCCTGACCGGATGTCCCACTTCTCCGAATACGTCCCAAAATCTCGTCGGATAGCTCTTAAAATCAAACTGCCCCACTTGAAGCTTTTCCAAACGCTTCCGTATCTGCTCGCTGTTCTCTCCAGCCTTGCACATTCCGGTGAGGTCACCTTTGATATCCGCCAAAAAAACCGGGACGCCCATATCGGAAAAGGACTCTGCCATGACTTTTAATGTGACGGTCTTGCCCGTACCGGTCGCTCCCGCAATCAGACCGTGCCGGTTTGCCATCCTTGGCACGATGAATACCTTCCGTTCTCCCTTCGCAAGCCAGATACGGTTTTCCTCTTTTAAATACATGCTGCCCCTCCTGTATCTTCATTCTGATACCATTTTTATTATAACCAAAACATTATATACCTTTTTATACTATACACCAAATATAGTGCTTTCACAAGCATTTTCCATGGCAAATATGCTAGATTTGGTTATATGGTTAAGTCAGAATTCCCGCAATACGAGCTCCGTAATCCCCGGATTATTTCCCGGACAGATCCTCAATACTCGTTCCTCCCGGCTATAGCCATATTCCTCCTCGATCATCCGCTTAATACTCGTCCCGCCGTGATAGCCGTGTATGAGCCGGATGCGGTAAACGCTTGAAGCCGCATTTTTTATTGCGCCGTCTATTTTTCGTTTGGCCTCCTCGCCATTTAGTCCATGCAGATCCAATTCGATAATTCCCTCATTCATTTGTATTCTCCTCCTGTATACAAACAGAGCAGGGATTGCTTCCTGCTCTGTTTCTAGATTTATTTATAGCTGCTCGAATAAGCCTTTATCCTGGATACTTCAATTCCATCCAAATATCCGACAACATAAGTCGTATTCTTCTTTTCAGCACCGTCCACATAAGTCTTATAGGTTATTCCGCCAAGCGCCGCACTGTTGCTGTAAAAAGCAATCGTCAGTTTACCATTTGCTGCCACCGCGCTGACATAGAGCGGATACTGCAGCGTATTAACAAATCGATAATCCAGCCTTCCCGAAGAAACCGTTGCATCCAGTCCACTTTTCAAATAATGCACCTGCTGGCTGTGATTGTGACGCTCCGTCGGCAGAATGCCGGCTCTTAAGACGGCATTGTTTAATGTGGAGGAAACCTGACAAATCCCGCCGCCTGTCACCTTTTGATATTTGCCTCCAATAATCGCATTTCCCGGACCATAGCCATTTGCCGACGTCCTCGGCAAAATTGCCGTATCATAAGAAAAAAGCTGCCCCGGCTGCAAAATCAGCCCATTAATCCTGTTTGCCGCGACCTCGATATTTAAGGAGCGATCCTGCCCTACTACATAAGAGGTACTGCACTCAGATATTTTCGTGTCGATGCCAACTTCATTCAGGCTGGCCGCGACGGTCGCATTCATGCCGGAGGACACAGTCGGCGTTGTCTGTACGATCTGCGCCTGCGCCTTCTGTGCGTCCGCCAGGATCTGCGCTTGCGTTGCTTTTGCGGCGACGGCCTGTGTCGTATAATCGGATAAATTCAATGTGACACTTTTACTGCCTAAAGCAAGTTTGCCCTTCACTGCCGCCACCAGAGGGACTGCATCAAGCGTAACCGCACCATTCGTAATAAAGGACACATGATTGCATGTCTCCTTTACCCATTTGATAGCATCGGTGTCCGCGCCGCTGTTGATTTGCATCAGCTCGGGCGAATAAATCTGCCTCGTATAAACGGTCGTCTCATAATTTAATATGATATTTACGACCTCCTCCGCTTTTGTCACATAATAAAACACTCCCGTAAACATGAGTACCGCCAATATCAATGCGAAACTTCTTCTCAGCCATCGTTTTATCCTCATTCCCTTTCCCCTTTTTCCAATCTTTCATCTTTACAATTTTATGTAAATCATACCATCTTTATCCGGTTGATTCAAGTCCGGCGTTGATAAAAAAATCTTTTCTCATTTTATTGGGTTTTACTCCAATGGCAATCCCTATTTGCCTATATTTCAATCCAGTACCTCCTCGTTGTTCTACATAATCCAAAAACATAATATTGCTTGCATGATTATATTCTGCGGCGGGGTCTGATACAACTCGACGATTAACGCCTGTGAAAGCTGGACAGTTCCTTTTGTGGTGCATTAATCTTTGAGTTTATTTTATAGGTACCACCTTACTCTTTTCATGTATCCTGCATATTCCGCTCCAAATTCTCTAATACACCATCTTTCTTCGGCAAAAATAATCCAATGCGAAGAAATTGTAAAAACAATTAAAGAAATCAATAGAAGCAAAGAATGTGTTAATAGCACATAACAACAGTATTTCCATGATCATCTATCAGCTTTTTGATATCTTCAAAAGCAATAAATATTGTTGCATTATATAATCGGTTCAATAACCGCACGAAAATATCTATCCAGTTCTTCCGGTGTCAGAACTTGATTTCCTTTTATCCACCACAATACCATTTCTACAAAGCTGCCGGAAATATGATTTACCAAAAAATCTATTGGTAATTCAGATTCCCTTATCTGATAATGGTCTAAAAATTGCGTCTGTATCAAATCATTCAAACAGGTTTTAAAATATCTTAAAAATATTTCACTGCTTTCACAGGATAAAAGCCCAAGGATATTATTATCGTTTTCAGATAAATGCTGCAACAGATGACAAAAAACGGATTCTGGTACACCCCCCTGCAAGTAAAGTCCATGTGTATGAGCAGAATCCACTGCTGCTTCCAGAATATGTCCAAATAGTTCTTCGCATAATGCCTTTAGCAAATCATCTTTTGTTTCAAAATGAGAATAAAATGTGCTTCTTCCTATATTAGCTCCGTCTATGATGTCCTGCACGGTTATGTGATTATATTGCTTTCTCTCAAGTAATATGCTAAAAGTATTAAAAATAGCCCGCCTCGTTTTCTTCTGTCGTCTGTCCATATTCATTTCTCCTGAACACTTTCTAAAAATTATTCAGTATCCTACATTTAGAAGGAACTGATTATTGATTTCTTACACTTTTATTCGTATTATAAAACCGTACAATATATTCAATATCTTATATATTGTATTGTTTTTTTTACTAATATGTCAAGTTGATAGAAAGGAAAAGCAATGAAAGAAAAAAAAGAGTTTAAATTTGATAAGAGAGCTGATAAATATGATGATGAATTTGAGGGGAAACTTTCAGAAAAATTTTATAACCTTGTAATTGAAAATGTAAAGCTTGCAGACGGATTCCATGTCCTTGATGCGGGCTGTGGAACTGGAACAATACTGAAACATCTTTCAGATCAGTATGATATCTGTGGTTTCGGTATTGATGTCGAAGAAAAAATGCTTGAAGAGGCAAAGGTAAAATGTCCTGATATGGATATTTGTCTTTGCTCATGCGATTGTACACCATTTGAGGATGCAAGTTTTGATGTCATTATTGCCTGTATGGCGTATCATCATTTCCCCGATAAGAGCAACTTTGCAAAAGAGGCGGTATAGCTGATAAGGAAGAAATGATTTCCGCCGAGCAAATATGTCAAAATGATATTCTCCGTATTTTGCCCGGAGAAACTATTTCGGTAGATGGTATCATCATAGACGGAGAAACATCTATTGACCAATCCATTATGACAGGAGAATCACTTCCGGTAGATAAAGAAACAGGTGATGAAGTTTACTGCGGTACAATTAACCGTTTTGGAGCTATCGACATAAGAGCAACGAAAGTAGGTGAAGCCAGTTCTCTGCAAAAACTCATTCGAATGGTAGAAGGAGCAGAAAACAAGTAAGCACCTATGCAGAGGATTGCTGACAGGTGTGCAAGCTGGCTGGTTCCCGTTGCATTTATTGTTGCTGTAGCCACTGGACTTGGAACGCAAAATATTGTGCGTGCCGTTACTGTGCTTGTAGTATTTTGCCCTTGTGCATTGGTTCTTGCTACTCCAACCGCTATTATGGCAGCCATTGGTCAGGCAACGAAGCATGGCGTTATCATCAAATCAGGCGAGGCATTGGAGAAAATGGGGAAAGTGGATACTATTGCTTTTGATAAAACAGGTACGCTTACTTACGGAAAATTAGAGGTAAGTGACATAATTACATTTGACGATACGATCAATGAATTAGAATTATTGAGACTTACGGCATCTGCTGAAAGAAAGAGCGAACATCCTCTTGGAAAAGCAATCGTTTCCTGTGCGAAGGAACGGGGTATCTCTCTTGCGGAAGTAAGCAGTTTTAAAATGACTGCAGGAAAGGGGATTTTTGCGAAAATTGACGATGAAAAGTTTTATTACGGAAACGAAAAATATTTAAATGAAAATAATATTTGGTTAGATAGATCTGTTCAACCAGAGCTTGAAAAGTTTCAGTTACAGGGCAAAGCTTCTATTCTCGTGGCACATGAAGCTGGCTGTATTGGTATTATTGCATTGTCGGATGTTCTGAAACCAAAAGCAAAAAATATGGTGTCTGCCCTTTCCAAAATAAATACTAAGACAGTCTTGCTTACGGGGGACAATAAAATGACCACAAAATATTTTGCGAGGCAGGTCGGGATTGAAGAAGTACACGCAGAACTTTTACCGGAGGATAAGGTGAAAAAAGTTGTCGAACTGACAGAAAGCGGTCGCATGGTATGTATGATTGGTGATGGCGTGAATGATGCTCCGGCACTAAAAATTGCTAGTGTTGGTGTGGCAATGGGAAGCATGGGCAGTGACATTGCCGTGGAAGCAGCAGACATTGCGTTAATGAGTGATGATATATCAAAAATCCCATATTTAAAGCGTTTGTCTGATGCAACCGTAAAAACCATTAGGTTCAGTATCGTACTTTCCATGACAATCAATTTTATAGCAGTGACATGTTCCATACTAGGACTATTGACACCTACAACGGGTGCATTAGTACACAATGCAGGTTCCTGTTTTGTTGTACTGATATCAGCCCTACTGTATGACAGGAAGTTTGAAAATAGTGCCCTAAAATAAAAAGAAAACCCCTTTTCACCAAATCATCAGTAAAATAGGGGTTTGATGCGGATGGCGGGACTTGAACCCGCACATAGTCACCTACGTCAGATTTTGAGTCTGATGCGTCTGCCATTCCGCCACATCCGCTTAACTGCCGTCCGCACAATGTTAAAATCTGCGGCGACAGTAGTTATTTTATCATACCTTTTTTCAAAACACAAGACTAAAATTTCATATTCTCAAGAATGGGAAAACAGTCAAAGGTCGCGAAATAGTCTTTCGGTGTTTCGGCTCTCCTAATCAGCTGTACGCTGCCATCCTCTTTTAGCAGAAGCTCGGCGGATTTTAACTTGCCGTTGTAGCTATAGCCCATGGAATAGCCGTGAGCGCCCGTATCGTGAATATACAGGTAATCCCCAATCGAAATTTCAGGGAGCAGCCTATCAACCGCAAATTTATCATTATTCTCACATAAAGAACCTGTTATGTCATATTTATGGTCGCATGCAGCCTGCTCCTTGCCTAGTACCGTGATATGGTGATACGCACCATACATAGCTGGTCGCATCAAATCGACAGCACAGGCATCACAGCCAATATAATTCTTATAGGTATGCTTTTCATGAATCACTTTTGTTACAAGCGCCCCATAAGGTCCCGTCATGAATCGGCCCATTTCCGTGTAAATCGCTACGTCTCCCATCCCCGCCGGTACTAACACCTCGTTATAAACCCGTTCCACGCCCGCGCCAATTACGCGGATATCGTTTGGTGTCTGATCCGGAGAATACGGAATTCCCACGCCTCCGGAAAGATTAATGAAACGGATATCAACGCCGGTCTGCTCCTTTAGCTCAGTTGCAAGCACAAACAGCTTCTTTGCAAGCATCGGATAATATTCGTTTGTCACCGTATTGCTTGCAAGAAAAGCATGAATGCCGAAATGCTCAACTCCCTTTTCCTTCAAGATACGAAAGCCTTCAAACATCTGCTCCGTCGTAAAACCATATTTGGAATCTCCCGGATTATCCATGATACCGTTGCTCATTTGGAACAGCCCACCCGGATTAAACCGGCAACTCAGTATTTTGGGCAGATCCACCAGACCTTCCAAAAACTCAATGTGGGTAATGTCATCCAGATTAATCGTTGCACCTACTTTATTGGCAAACACATATTCTTCGGCTGGCGTATTATTGGAGGAAAACATTATTTCCTCTCCATGGAAGCCAAGTGCATCTGCCAACATCAACTCCGTCAGAGAGGAGCAGTCACAGCCACAGCCGTATTCTTTCATGATGTTGACTAAAAATGGATTTGTATTCGCTTTTATAGCAAAATATTCCCGGTAGCCTTTGTTCCATGCAAAAGCTTCCTTCACTGCCTGCAGGTTTTCCCGCAGCCCCTTCTCATCATAAATATGAAACGGGGTCGGATAGGTCTTAACAATTTCCTCAATCTGCTCTTTTGTCACAAACGGTACTTTATTCATTCTGATTTCTCCTATTTTATCTTTCTTTTTTACAAGCTGATCATATACGGTATACGAAACTGCTATAATAATGTAGAACGCATCTCTTCCGGTGAAATGGAGCTTAAATACGCCGGTGCCACATCAAATACAGTCTTGCAGCCCTTCAGCCCATCTCTGCTCATTCGATAAGCTGCCCTCGCATAAGCTGTCAGCACACATGCCGTAAATTCCGGATTGGAATCCAGCTTCAGACTATACTCGATCCTATGGTCATGCTCTCTGTTCCTTCCGGTTTTTCCTGTACGCAGCACAAAGCCGCCGTGGGGAATGCCCGCATGATCGCGCTCCAGCTCTTCTTGTGATATAAAATGTACGATCGTATCATAATCGGCAAAATAGTTAGGCATCGTTTTGATCTCCCGTTCGATTCCGGCCAAATCCGCTCCCTCCTCTGCAACAACAAAGCATTCCCGCGTGTGCTTCTGCCTTGTAGAAAGAATCGGATTTTCAAAGTTTCGTACGGATTTCAGTGCCGATTCAGACGGTATCGTGTACTGTTTCGCATTTTTGACACCTGCAATCCTTCTAATCGCATCGGAATGTCCCTGACTGACTCCTTTTCCCCAAAATGTATAATCGCTGCCCTCTCTCAAAATCGCGTTCGCATAAAGCCGGTTTAAAGAAAACATGCCGGGATCCCAGCCCACGGAAATCATCGCCACCTTGCCACCCTCCAAAGCTGCCTCATTTACCGCCGTAAAATGCTCCGGAATTTCCGAATGTGTATCAAAGCTGTCTACTACATTAAAAAATCTTGCATAGGTTGGGGTTTGCTTCGGAAGATCTGTTGCGGAGCCGCCACAAATTATCAGAACATCCAACTCCTCTTTCATTTCCATAAGAAAATCCGCGTGATATACCGGCACACCTGACAACACGCTAACACGCTTCGGATCCCTGCGAGTAAATATGCCGATTAGCTCCATATCCTCATTCTGGGTAACCGCACACTCAATTCCCTTTCCAAGATTACCATATCCTAAAATTCCAATTCTAATTTTCATATTTTTTTCTTTCCGCCTTATCTTTTAATTTAATCAATTCTATTTCATTGCGCATTGCTTCTTTAAAGACATCTACAAAATTGATCTGCCCAGTATAAAGACAGGTGTCCGAGTCCGTACCAGAAATATCGCCGGTCAGCACATAACCCGAATCAACAATCAGCCTCAGCTGCTTTTCCCGGCGCTCTGAACGATAATACTCGCAGCCGGACAATTCGACAGGATCTGTCGATATGATAACGACTCGCTTATTCTCCTTCAACAGTCCCAAAAGTTCCGGTCTTACGCAGTCAATAAAGTCTCCCGGTGCCGAAAGATAAAGCCGGTATTCGGTCATGGCGAGCATCGTATACACTTTGTTCAAAATATTTTTATAGCCATCGATCGTAATATATCCAGTACTAACCACCTTGGGACTTTGCAGATGTGCGATAAGATACTCCTTCGCCTTTCCCATCATACGGATTTGGTTATCACACAACTCCTGTACGGCCACACACTGATATTTCACAGGACTCCCTTCATTTATGTGTGCCGCGCCCTTCTCCGTAAGACTCGCAAGGGCATTATATACATTAGAGCGCGAAATGCCGGTTTGCTTTGCGACCTCATATCCGGTCTGAGCCCCGTTTTCAAATAGACATAAATAAATCAGCGATTCCTGCTTCGTCAAGTCGAACAACATTAGTTTTTCAACAACGTTTTCCCGATCCATCGTTCTCTCTCGCCTCCTTCGTAGTTCTTCATAGGAACACTATAGCAGGAGGTGGAAATACTGTCAAGTAAAATATAAAAAACAATTTTTTAATAGAAAAAAGAAAGTGCCTTTGCTACTTTCCCTTTTCTTATCACAACTAAATTTTTATTAAGCTCTCTTACTCAAGAAAACCTTCCACACCGCGGCTGGAGCCATCCGAGGTCAGGTTTGACTTTTTGTCGTTGGACTGTGCAATCATATATTGTCCCTTCACGCCGGAAGCGAGGCGATGACAACGATTTCTTCTGTCTTGGGATCAAGCTATGCCGGAATTGATAAACAGAACCAGATCTTT
>CAZBRY010000066.1:3874-12028 GCA_964494285.1 uncultured Lachnospiraceae bacterium | reverse complement strand
CGCATAGCCCGTCAAGCCGGCTTTTACCTTTGTGCGATAAGTGAACTCCGGCATTGCTTCGGTATATTTTTGGATGAGCTCCGGCCGTTCCGGCCGGGGGCCGACAAATGACATCGCACCGGACAGCACATTAAAAAGCTGCGGCAGCTCGTCCACCCTGATTTTCCTGATTACCCTGCCGATCGGTGTGATCCGATCGTCATTTTTCGTAGCCAGTCTCGCCACACCATCCTGCTCCGCCTCCACAATCATGCTGCGGAATTTGTACATACAAAACTCTTTTCCGCTTCGCGTGCACCGAATCTGCCTGTAAAATACGGGCCCGCCATCATAGCTTTTGATCAGCAGCGCCGTCAGCAGCATAAAAGGGGATAGCAGCATGAGCAAAAACAGCGAAAATACAATATCAAATACCCGCTTCAAAACAATCTGCTCCGCTTCCATCGGCGAGCTTTTCGTCAGTAACAGCGGCGTATCAAAAAAGTGGATCGTTTGGGAACCACGCAAAATAATATCCATGATTTTGGGCATCACATATATTTCAACGGAACGCTCATAACAATATTTAAAAATTTTATTCCTGACAACGGTGGGCACATCCCACATCATGACTGCCTCATGCCGATCGATTTCCTGATAGATCTGCGCCAGTTCCTCGGTCGAGCGCATCGACATCGTGATGCTGAACTGGTGCCGGCGCGTCTTGACCTTGCTCACAAACAAATCCTTCGTCTTACCGTCATAGACAAGAAGAACATCCAGCGGGGGGAATAACCCTCTGTAAATATAGGTGGCAATTAAAATCCAGCCGCCGATACAGATACACTGCAGCAGCGCACCAATCAGAAGCGGCAGTATGGGCGGAAAATGATAGGCCAAAAGGCTGATGATCGCATAAAACAGCACATTAGTCGCCAGTGTAGAAAACGCCTGGGATAACAATAGCTCGAGCATCCGATAGGAACCGATTTTCAAACCGCCGTACATTTCTGAAAAAATAAATAAAATCAGAAGATACACCGCTGAAATAAAAATATGTCCCCAAAAGTAATAGGCTTTGGGAAGCTCGGTATTATAATAATTTACCCAAATATAAGTCATGATGCCCGTTTCCACGGCAACAATCAGAAAAGACATCACGAAACTGTAGATCCGTTTTTGCATTTGCATCTTATTCAACAGCAGCACCTCATTCCCTTCCCGTCAGCTTTAGCAGCGGTGCGCCCAGAAATCCGAGTAGCACAAGTACCGGAGACATGACGGTTCCCTTAAAAAAATGCTTTTTGCATCTCTTCGCATAAATAATATAATAAGCAAGATATTGTAGCTTTCTCACAGAAAATGGTGTGATCCGTGCGCGCTGCTCATAATAAAGATACCATGCGGTTTTGTTATCACTCTTTAAACGTTTGAGGGAATCCGTGTAGCCCTCGGAGACAATTTCACATACAGTAATGATCCTCGGCAACGTCCGCAGTACATACTCTGCGTCTATTTTATCATAAATATAGTCTTCCGGCACATATTTTTCGCCCCCTATCTCCGGAAACGGGAATTTCCTGAGCACTTCCGTCCTGAAAGCAAGCGTTGTTTCTCCCCGAAACCCCTTCAAATACAAGTCGTACAGCGTTGTATCGCCGGACAAAGGAAATCCCACACCGGATAAAAGCTCCGTCTCGCTTTTTCCTTTATGTGCAACGATTCCGGCCCGAAATTCCCTCTGAGCGACGCTTCCGGCCGGAGGTTCCCGCCGCGCAATCTGTTCCCAGCAAGCGCAAATTTCCTCCACAGCAGTTTCAGTCAGATAATCGTCTGAGTCCAGACAAAGGAACAGCTCTGTCTCACAAAGCTGTACCCCGCGATTATGCGCGCGCATTTTTCCGCCGTTTTGGCAGTACTCATACCGGATCGAAAGCTCCCTCTGCGCAATCCAGGACGCCACAAGTTCCCGCGTATGATCCGTGGAGCCGTCGTCTACGAGCAGCCAGCAAAAATCCTTGCGTGTCTGCTTCAGAAGGCTTTCATATGCCCTTTTTAACAAATGTTCCCGATTATAGGTGGGGGTGAAAATGGTTAGCAGCATTTCCTTCTCCGTCCTCTGATTAGTATACGACTGAATAATCAACCAGTTCAAAAATGGTCGGTTCCTTCAGATCGTATTGAAAAATAACATGGTCATTTGTATAACAAATAGCGGTCAATCCGGCACTTTCTAAAAACGGCACCATCAGGTTGCTCTTAGAGAGGATCACATATTCGGTATTGGTCGCATCAAGCGCGTCTAGAAATGCGTCTGTTTCTACGGACTGGTAGCGAATCAGAGCGGCAAGCAGACGGTATTGCGGATGCTCCTCATCCCGGATCATCTCCTCCGTGTAGGGATTGCTGACTGCATAAAGATAGTCCTCGCGATCAATGGTCAAGAGCATTTTCGGGTCATATTGACGCATCTGCATATTATATTCATACTCCAAAAATGCTTTGGGATATTCCACCTCAGCATTTTCATGGATCAGCTCAGAAACTTGTATCATTTCCTCCGGCATTTTGTAACTGTTTGCTGCAGAAACATAGCCGTTTTTATACAGAAAATTACCGGACAATAGGAAAATGGCTGCAATCAGCGCAGAAACGACAATCGCCTGTTTTCTGTCCCGACTTAGAAGAATCAGCCTCACTGCGACATATGGTACAAGTACAATAACAGGTGCAATCCAGAAAAAACGATAATACTCACTGTTAACATCAAATATTTTATTGAGCAGTACAGGAGAAACCGGGTTGTACACGGTCAGCAACAGCAAAACGGCGCCGGGCAAAAACACCTGTTTTTCCCGCTTTGTGCCTTTTAAAGCAACAAAAATAAGAGCTGCAAGATACAGCATAAAATAAGCACAATTTTCTGAATAATAGGAAAGGCATGCTTCCAAATAACCAAAGCCTTCTTCAAACACACGCAATGTCTGCATTTTGTTTCACCTCTATTACAGGTTTTCCCGCCGTCCCTAACGGGGATATGTATACAGCACGAAATAACCTTTGACATAAGCAACATAAGTTACCGCCATTACAAGTCCCGGCAGCATGCACGCGACATACCTCGGGAGGATTTTTATATCCTTCTTCATCCATGCCAGCGGCACAAAAAGAATCGACAGCTCTGCCGGCAGCAACATGTTAGCGGAGGAGGAAATCGTCATGGAGCCGAAGCAGACGAGGAATATCATCAGCCAGACGCGCGGCATCCGTTCCTCCTTTAACAGCAGCATATAAAAGTAAAATACCGTCAGCAACGACAGATTCCCGACAATGGCCTTTCCCTCATAGGTTCGCGTCAGCAAAAAAAGGGACGACGTGTAAATTGTTATAAATGTCAGGTTGACGAGAAACATCAGACCAAGCAGCAGAACGACAGCTTTTTCGTTTTGTGGAAACAAAAGCTTTGCAATCAGATAATAAAGCAGGTTCGTCAAAAAGATAATCACCGCCGCCATAATCGTCTTTGTCTGGATCAGCGCCGGAATACCCGTAAGCTGACAGACAACTGCATCGTTCATGGAATAAGTCGCAAAGAAATATCGCATTTCATAATGGTCAAGCCATGCGCCGGTAAACGGATCGTAAACATTCATCATATTCGTCTCTACGGAGGTAGCAACGTTAGCCACATAGTAGGCGGCATCCAGCGTAAAATGATAGGAACGAGTCACGATGAGGATCTGCGGAAGGACAATCAGAAGGAGCAGCACAAAAATAGCCGGATGGCTCTTTACCCGTGCAGCCATCAGTTTCATCTTTTCATACCACGCCCTGCCATTTCGCACACAGGAAACCAACACGATCACACCCACGATCGGCACCCAAATCCCGGTCAGCATGGACAAGGGGCGAAACCGCGCCATGATCGGCACGCAGCAGAAAAAGAACAGGCTGTAATATAGGAAAAACCCAATGAGGATACTGAGACCGAAAGGCCAGTCCTGATTTTTCCGGCGCATTACAAGCGTTCCAAATGCCAAATAAATTATGAAATTAGCGATCACACATCCGATTTCTCCCAACACCTGCAGCATCAATTTCCCTCTTCGATTCCCGTCAGATAATAAATTTTGCCGACCTCTAATCCCTTTTCGTCGACACAATATTCATAAGCACCCTGCTGGGCTTCTGTCTTGCCGTACAGATACCATTGGTCAAGTTGTGCTCCATATTTTGTCAAAAACTCGTACAATGCCGCACCGTTTCCGACAGGACCGCCGCCGACCATAACAAGTTTTCCGTCGCTCTGCTTGATCAGATAGCCTTCGACTGATCCGCCGCTTTCCGGCTTAAACTCATACAAGCTGCACTTCTCATCAAGCGAAAGCTGTAAATTCTGCGTCGCCTCATGCAGACTGTTAATTTTATTATTTAGAACATAAATTGCGCCCACAGCAAGTACCGCAAACAAGAGCAGCGCTATTCCCAAATTTCTCGCGTTTACTATTTTATGCTTTTTCATATCTTCGTCCTCCCAGTCCTCTTCATCGACCAAATCGTCTGCCGTCTCGGGTGTCTGCCCTTGCACCGTCAGCGTAATCCAAATTAAAAACGGAAGAAAGCCCTGTAGCACAAAAGCTTCTCCGGAAAAATAGCTGAACAGCAGCGTCATATTGAGTGCATAGCCCGACTGATAGCCGAACATGTGTAACATACACAAAAACAGGACGGTCAGCAGACTTCTGCAGCGATCACCCTGGCAAAGTTTCTTCGCCAAAAGCGCATAGCCCATATAATAAAGGGGAATCGTCACAAACTGGGACATAGAAAACACAACTGTGAGCGGATGTTCTCCCAAAATCCGCGCCACAAATGCCCACAGCATCATCATCGGAGAGCCAATCGCAAGCACACCCGTTTCGTAGGCTGCGGTCGCCTCCTTTAGCTGCCTCGTCGCATTCGGCTGATGATAGCTGTAAAGCGCGGTGCCAACTATCTGGATGCCGATCAGCATCAGAATCACCAGCAGCAACAGCCAGAACCATTCTCCGTCTTCTCCCTTCAAGCGGCGCACACAGGTGACGACCGCTTCCTTCCCATAGGAGAAAAAGTCTTTGTGATATCGCAACAGTACATAAAGGAAAACCGCCGCAAGAAAAGCCAGCCAAAGCATGCCGGACAGCGTCAGCGTGATGCCCGTCAGGGCCGACACAACACTCAGCAATACAAAAACGCCAATATTACAAATGCCGCCGCTCACAAACAGTAAAAAACCGCTCTTCTCCTCTACTCTCCCAATGCGCACGAGCAGATAACCCGTAAAGCAGCTTGTGAGGAAAAAAAGAAATACGAACAGCAGAAGCTTCGTCCACAGTATCATATACCGTTTCCTTCCGTTTCCTTATAGATTTCCCATTCACCAACCGTGTCTGCCAATTGAAAGCCAAAGGAGGTAAGTGGGAATTCTGAATAATATTTTTCAGAGTTCAGGATGACATACCCGCAGCCGTTTTCCTTTGCAATATCCGCCACGGTTTTCATGTTGGGCACGGAGCAGGACAATTGCTCATAAACTGCCCGTGCATCCCCCGAAAGCAGTGAGACATCGCCGTTTTTCGGATAATCATAAAGCGTTTCAAAGCGGGAGCTGTACATCTTTAAATAGGGTGCAAAGCCCGGCGGCGCAACGACCTTCGGATGACTATCATCGGCAAGAATCACATCCATCACTTGTATATATTCTGTCCTGATATGCATCGTATTTTCAGTTTTTTCAAAATATTTTCGGTTTATGACTCTCGTTCCGCTTAAACAAAGCGTGATGACACAGAAAAAAAGCGCGAGCAGTCCCATCGGAGAAACCCGTTTCTTCTGTTCGCTATTTTTAGCAGGGGCAAACAAAAGGTGGGAAATACTGCTTCCCGCATAGGCGATCCCTGTCCAAACGGACAATAAAAAGACAGCCGGATACAATCTCCGCCTACCGTTTTCCTTCTCATTCTCTGTTAGGTAAATCACCAAAACGGACACAAGAAAAAGCACAAACAGCTTTCCCATGCCCCGATAGTTTTCATATGCCGTAAGAACCTGCTGATATACCTCTTTCATTTCCTGCATTTCCCTCTGTCAATCGCATGCGCGGTATTGAACTTTCTACCGCCAAATAATATTATACAAGAAAAATGCTTCTACAACAAGGGCTTTCCTAAGACAGTAGGTTCTGCATGCTTTTCAGGCTTATGGCAAGCGTTGAGGTATGATGCAGCAGCGCCGACGTCTCGGCTGTATCACACCGCCTGCACCTACCTGAAGATCTGGATGGAGGAGCAAATGACAAAGGATAGGCTGGCACAGATTCTGTCTGCGTTGGATTTTTAAATGAGTTGTGCGATAAAACAATAGATTTCGATAAAAAATAGTGTTTTTTGACAATATTTTTCGGAAATTGTCGAACACTTTTTGTTTTCTTATCTGATCATCTGTGCTACCATATTTTTATGCTGTACTATGGAAGGGGGAAATTACAATGCTATGCGGATGGCTGTCTCCTATCGGAAGCTTCTATCCATGCGGTCCTTACGGTCATGTTGATCTGGCAAATGAACTTGCAAAAGAGCATTATTCTGATTTATCCTATTCAATCTGTGAGGATGATTTTCTTTTGCAAAATCAATGGATGAAATTATTTTGTGATGGAATAGTAATTGGGGACTTTTTTCATCTTGAACCATCCATGCCGGTGAAACTGATTACCGATGAGCAGATTCACTTTATCACCAAGCAGCATTACCGCTTATCACGAAAGCAGGAACGCTGCCTAAGTATGTATCTTGAAGCAGAAACACTTCTCTGATTTTCTGATGAGTGTTCAGACCGTGGACAACATTTGAAATCTAATTTCAGATTTCTCTTAAAAAAGAAGCCCGAGGCAGGGATGGCATTCCTATTCCCTTTAGCCACGGGCTTGCTTTTATCTTCTAAGTTTGTTTTATTCAACCGTTACGGTCCCGTCCTCCGCCACCGTAATTTTGCTTCCGGTCTTTACCGCTTCCAGGAAATCATCTCCGAGGCTGTCGATCGTAGGCATGCTTTCCTTCGTCCATACATCGGCGAGTATCGCTCCGGCAGCTGCCAGTGAGTCTATTGGTCTGGAAAACAGCATGCAGGCCGGCTGCCGCTTCATCGCCGCTGCGCAGTAGAGTACCATGCCGCCTGTTGTAGAACCGATCGTCTGAGGCAGGCACAACGCTTTTCCGGCAATCGGCTTCCCGAAAATATCCGGATTATTCTGATCGGAGCATTTTGCCTCTTTGTCGCCGAACATCAGGCTTTTCTGATAGCTTGCCAGCGTATTAAAGCCTCCGGTAGAAACCAGCGCTTCCGCTTTTGCTTTTCCCGGTACGACTACACGTCCCTTAAATTCTCTCATTCTAACTCACCTCCCCAGACAGTTTTGAAAGTATTTCTTCCGTCGTATGGTAGCGCGAAGTAGTATAGGTCCGCAATTTGTTTGAATTAGTAATAACCGGCATTTTTCCGCACATCGGATTGTTCATATACATCAGCGGACAAATGTAGCTGACTACTACTCCCATCGCTTTTAACTTTGCGGCATCCGCCGTATCGACAAATTCCTTAAGAACGGCCGGAGCTGTCGTAAACACCGTAGGAATCGCCACCTTTTTCCGCCCCGCTGCCGTTAGCGCCGCATCCAGTTTTTCGGTCCATTCGTGCAGCTGATTCATGGAAAGATGGGGACATCCGACAAAACAAAGCTTCGACGCAGCATTCCTGTCTTTCCACATAACAGGATAGCTCGCTTTTACTCTCTCCAGTTCCTCGTCGTCAATTACATAGGTTTTTGCACCTTCCGCAATGAGCGTTTCTCCCTCTTCCACCGCTTCGGGAGTCAGCCCTTCCACATGATACAGCCCTACCGCTCCGTTACTCGCCGTGGCGGCACCCATATCCTTCAGATAATCCTTCGTATCTTGATTCAGCTCGCTTCCTATCCAATTGTTCAGCCCTTTTATATACGGAATATCCTCCATCACCTTCATGCCGATCGCGCTGCCCAATATTTGTGCTTCCGGTTTTTTATTTGTCTGAACCTCTATGATCCATGTCGCCTTTCTCCCTTCGTCTGTCAGCAGACCAAAGCAGGGCACATATCCG
>CAZBRY010000066.1:0-3864 GCA_964494285.1 uncultured Lachnospiraceae bacterium | reverse complement strand
TTACGATTGCAGCGGGCACCCAAAACGCTGTTGGCATAGACTACCGCACTGCTTTCCGCCCAGCTGAGCACCTCGCCTTTTTTCGGTATATTCCCCACCTCATTCATATAGCAGGTACAGGTATAGGCGTCATCCTGCATAATACCCAGCCTTTTCAGCTGTGCGTCGTAATCCTCCTGTTTGGAATACATAATTTTAAAGAAAAGACTTTGCAGCATATTGGAAGGCACATTTTTATCAAGAGGTCTTGGATCCACACTGAACGGCTGACCGGACAGCACTCCTGCTTCTATCAGTTCCTCCATCAGTCCGTATACGGGTTTCATTACCGACAAACCAAAGCTCGTTACCAGATGTCCTTTTTCACTCGTGACAGGCACCATCTCTTCGGCGCCGAAGGTTTCTCCGTACATAACAAGAGTCTTCATAATCTTGGCTTTTACTTCGCCTTCTCCACCATCTAAAATAGATTGTTGTTCGCTTGTAAGCCGCATGCTTATTTCCCCCCTTCTTTTACAGCCTCATGGCAACATCCCAAGCATTCCATATAACGGTACGCAGATTTCCCACTTTATTAGCATCACCTACTATTTTTGCACCCGAAGCCGCAAGCGGCTTAGGGGTGTAGCCGACCGAAAGGATGACACTGTCGGCATCCACATGTTTCGAATTTCCTTCCTGATCAATGATCGTTACACCGTCGTCCCTAATTTCACTGACCTTTGTTTCAAGATAAACGGGCACTTTATTTGTAGAAAAGAAATCGCGAAGATAGCTGGAATTTGCAAGACAAACACCGGTAACGGCTATTAAATCATTCTTCATCTCTACGATTACCGGCTTCTTTCCCTGCAAATACAAATCATAGGCGATTTCACAACCGGTCAGACCTCCACCGACAACAACCACATTTTCTCCTGTCGTTTTGCTGGCGCTCAAATATTCAATCGCTTCGATCCCGTATTCTTTTGCTCCCTTAACCGGCAGCTTATTAGCAACCGCACCGGTTGCAACTACCACTTCGTCTGCATGCAGAGAGGACGTATCCTTAACCTCCGTATTGAGTTTTACTTCTATAGCTGGATATTTCTTAATTTCTCTCTCATACCATGCGAGCAAGTCGCGATCTTTTTCCTTGAAGGAAGGAGATGCCGCCCACGTAAACACTCCGCCTAATTTACCCGACTTTTCATAAATCGTAACGGAATGTCCGCGCTTTGCCGCAACGAGAGCGGTCTCCATACCGCCGATACCGCCGCCGATTACTGCAATCTTTCTGCTCTTTTTAGCGGGAATCAGCTTGTATTTTTTAGACTGCATCACCCTCGGGTCCAGCGCACAGCGGGCTATATGGGATGCATCATGAATGGACTGGTCATTCGCAACCCCTTTATAATGTGCAAAATTAAAACAGGCATTGTGGCAGCAGATACAGGGTCTGATATCTTCCATGCGGTCTTCCAGCAGCTTTGTAACCCATTCTGCGTCGGAAAGGAACTGTCTCGCAACTCCCACACCGTCTATCCGGCCTTCCTTGATGGCCTTCGCTCCCGCATCCGGCTCCATACGTCCTGCGCAAACAACCGGAATATCAACAAACTTTTTAATGTGTGCGACATCCTCCAGATTACAGTTGAGAGGCATGTACATAGGCGGATGTGCCCAGTACCACGAATCATAGGTACCGTTATCGGCATTTAACATATCATATCCGGCATCCTGCAAATATTTAGCCGCCTTTTCACTCTCTTCCATATCGCGTCCCACTTCCTGATACTCCTCGCCCGGAAGGGCGCCCACGCGGAAATCTTTCATTTTCGAGACAGCAGAATACCGTACAGAAACAGGAAAATCCTTTCCGCAGGAAGCCTTGATTGCCTGTACGATTTCAACAGCGAAGCGATAGCGGTTTTCAAAGGAACCTCCGTATTGGTCGGTCCTCTGATTGGTGAACTCCATTGCAAACTGATCGAGCAAATAGCCTTCATGTACAGCATGCACTTCTACACCGTCTACCCCTGCATCCATACAAAGCTTCGCCGTTTTCGCATAACCGTCAATGATATCCTGAATTTCCTGCAGAGTGAGTGCACGGCATGTCACCTGATCTGACCAGCGCGACGGAAGTTCACTGGGGCTCGCCGATTGGTAGGTAACATCGATAATCGGCTTACTTACGGCACGCAAAAACGCATTGTTATGCAGCATGACGAGATGATCGGTAATCGCCCATGAGCGCCCCATCCCTGCGGTAATCTGCACAAATAGCTTGGCGCCCGTCTTATGTATTTCCTCCATGAACGGCTTTAGTTCCTCAAACATTTTCTTGTTTTTCCAAAGCCATCGACCTCCTATCGTGTCCTTAATCGGTGCAATCCCCGGAATGATAAGTCCGACATTGTTCTTAGCCCGTTCGATAAAGAAAGCCGCAGCCTCCTTATCAAAATGATTGGGTTCCATCCAGCCGAACAATGAAGTACCGCCCATAGGGCAAAGCACAATCCGGTTTTTGATCTCCACCTCACCTATTTTCCATGGTGTAAACAACGGTTCATACTTCGGATCCATAAACTCCCTCCTTTGCAAAATTGCGACTTTTCGTTACTATAAGTTTAGCAAACCGTATAAGTTGCGTCAATCTTCTTCTGAAAAAGATGAGTAGTCTGAATTTTCAGACGATTCTGCCAGCCGCTTTTGTACAGATTCTGTGTTGCTCATCTTTACTGCTTGACTTTTTGAACATCGTTCAGCAAGGAGGCGCGGTTATGGATAACAAGGAAGCAATCATACAGGCAACCATTGCACTCATTGAAGAAAACGGCGAGTATGTGAATGAAATCACTGTCCGCGAAATCTGCAAAAGGGCAGATGTCGGATTAGGTCTTTTAAATTACCATTTTGGAAACAAAGATAAACTCATTGAACTATGCGTAGAGCGCATTATCAATGAGATTGTAGAGCGGTTTCAGAATATACAGGAGAAAACAGAGGGGCTTGCGCCCTTTGAAAAACTTGAGTATCTTGGAAATATGACGCTCGGTTTCCTGTTTGAACACTGTGCCGTATCCAAACGATCCATTCTTTCCGATATGCAGAGTCCGAAAGCAAATGACAATACCCACAGAACCTATACGGCATATCTGCCCCTTATTGCGGCCTGCCGCCCTGATTTAGACAGCGAAACGATACAGCGAAAGACATTCTGCTTGATTACAGTTGCATAGAACTCCGGATGTTCTTTGAATAAGTTGAAATCTAAAAAACCGATATGTATAGCTGGCTTCACATTTAAGTAACTGCTGCCCCTTGTAAGGCTGTCAAAGGTGCGGCAGAGATAGCTTAAAGAGCGTTCCGGCCAGTCGCCTTCATTGAGCACCTGCATTTCCAGGTTGATGATCACACTGTTGTTCAGACAGATCTTTGTGTCAAGATAAAAGTCCTTGTCATCGATGGCTTTTCCAAGCTCGATTGGATTTTCGATGCAATAGGTGAAATGAATTGATCTTCATTTTTTCATTACTAAAATGCGAAGAATGCTGTCGCCATTAGCATTCTTCGCATTTGGACTGTCAAAAACAGATCTATGACCGTCAATTCATATTTTTAATTCATTATTTTTTATCTTATTAAGCTCAGCCCGCAGCAAGGCAATTTCAGTGTCCTTTTTGTTGATCTCAGTGTCCTTTTTGTTGATTTCAGTGTTCTTTTTTTGAATTTCTGCACTGTTCTTTTCTATTTCCAAATCTCTTTTTTCAATCTCTTTGTCCTTTTTTTGAATCTCCTCATCTTTCTTCTTCAGCTCATTGCCATAATGAATATGAACGTCCTTCTGGCGGCGGTAGTAGTCCTCCCGCGCCTCACATT
>CAZBRY010000065.1:8804-12215 GCA_964494285.1 uncultured Lachnospiraceae bacterium | reverse complement strand
CTACTGAGCCTGTTTTTTTCGGCTCAAGTTTTCATACCAAACTTTACACTACCTTGTCATTTCCTCCCGCTGCTTCGTAATGAATAGCGCCGCGCAGAAGAACGTGACCGCAAAAAAGAGCTGTGTTCCAATTGATCGAATCAGCCCTAAAATGATAGCCGTGGAAAGCACCCCTGCCTCATTGATCATGTCGTTTGCCTGAATGTACCAGTAAACCGGAGTGAAAACCGCCGCCGATCGGATTGCCTGATCCAGCAGATACTGCGGAATAAATGTCCCGCCGACAAAACACATGCCGATCACAATCAAATTAATAAACACTCCGACCACATTCCGGCTGTTCACAAAGCACCTAAGCAGATAAGAAAGTCCGACTGAAGCCATTGCCAGAGCAAACGCATTGATACACAGGAAAATGCCGTTCCATGTATAAAGGCTTTTCTCGAACAGACTGATTGCCGCCAAAACATGCAGAGCCCAGATCAGCAGCGCAAAACCGATATTTAAAATGAGTAATTCCAGCTCTGCCTGTGCCTTCGTGACCGGTGAAACAAGAATTCGGTCGTAAACGCCGGGGCGTTTCATGGCAAAGAGTGCGGTCACAACCCCCATTCCGATAATACCCATAATGGAATAGGACGCATAATCAAAAAAATAATGCATCGTCCGCTGTGTTTCTCCAGTCATGGGCTGGTTATAAAAGGTGAGCCCGCCTTGCATTTTCAGTGTGCTCAAAACCTTTGCGGAAATTTCCTGCTCAGCCATTTCAGGGTAAGATTCCAGGCAGGCAAGCCACCAATTGCAGTATTCCTTCAGCGTCAAATCCACAACGGTTTCCGCATAAGAATCAGATGCCGTATATTTATACAACGCAGTCTCGGTACTGCTGGAATTCAGTGTCTCATAAAAACCCTCCGGTATTTCAACGACATAATCTACCGTCTGATAAAACAGTGCACTGAGAATTTCCCCCTCCCAAGAATCCTCCTCCACGAGATTGACCCGTTCTCCAAGATATTCCTCCAATCCCCGGATAAAGGCACTGTCCGCATCCTTGTTGATCAATGCCACTGTTATTTTATTCTTCTCATAGGTACGATTATCCTTTACCTGGAAAATCGTCACCATAATCACACTATAAAGAACAAGCATATAAAGCAGCGTCGTCGGCATATATTTTCTAATTACCCTTACATAGGAGCTAAACAGCTTCATATTCGTCTTCCCCCTCATAAAGAATAATCAGCAGCACGCAGAGCAGCCCAATGGAAAGCAATGCTAAAAGGCTTTTCACAAAAGCCTGTGAATCCCATTGACAGACAGCATAATAGGCGTCGGTAAGCAGTGTACAGGGATTGATAAAATGCAGAAACGGAATATTCTCCTGCACGGAAGCGCGCATATGAATATCCATTAGCCCTGAGAAATAAGCAAATATAATAATGACTGCCGCCGTAAGCCCAAGCTTTGCCGACAGCGGCAGCCTGCTGCCAAGCCCGGCAAAAACGCCAAACAGCATGCTGACCAAAACGCCTGTCAGGTGAATTAGCAAGACATAGGGAAGCTCCATGTGGAACGGAATGTGCAGAATAAACTGCATATAAAAATAAGAAACTGTCACAAATAAGGTCTGCATTAACCACGCAGTCAAAAAATGCCGGATCAGAGTAAAAACAGGCCGGATCGGAGCCGTCAGATAACGGAGTGCGACAGCAGACTGTGCCGGATGGCGCATATCCGTAACAATCAGCAGACCCGAAAACACCGCACAAATACATGCCGTTGCAAGAATCACGTCATAATGACTGACGGCCGAATCAATTTCTGCATCATTTTTCTCTTCCATACGGGTCCCTGCTGCAGAACGCCCCAAGTAAAGGTAACGACTTCCCAATGCCGCATCTGTTTTTTGCAGCCTGACGGATTCGTCAAGATAGCTTTTTAACAGCATCTGTTCATGACCATTATTTAGGACAACAAGCCTGCATTCCTCGCCAATGACAAAATAGCCGTCAATCGTTCCGTTGCGTAAATATTCCTCCGCCTGCTGTGCACCAAGAATGTCTGTTTGTACCACATCCCGATCTACCACCAAATCGGACTCACTTTCATAGCCCTTCTCATAAACAATACCTGCCTTTATTTTATCCGCCTCTGTACGCTCGTATACAGTCTGCAGCGTCACTGAAAACAGAGTCGATAACAGAATGGGCAGCAGCAAACTCCAAAACAGAAGCCCTCGCATCCTACATACATATTTCATTTCAAACCAAAGCCCTGGGAATTTCATTTAAATTTCCTCTCCGGTAATTTTTAAGTATGCATCCTTCAGTGTCGGCACCTCCGCATAAATTTTACCGAACGGAAGCTCCTTTTCTTCAAAAAAATGCAAGATCCGGGCGAGGTTATTCCTGCCCTTTTCCGATTTGATCGTAAGCTCATTATTGAAACAATTGACATAGCTGACACCGGGCATTTTTTCAATTTCCTCAAGAATCTTCGCCGTAATTTTGAATACCTCGATGACAACCTTTTCCTCCTCGCCGACAAGTGATTTCAATTCTTCCTCAGAAGCTGTCAAAATTACCTTACCCTTGAACAGAATTGCCATTCTGCTGCAAAAATGCGCAAGTTCCTCAATGTCGTTAGAGGCGTATAGCACCGTTGTTCCCTGCCCATTCAGCGTCCGCATTGCATTCAGCAGGATTTCCTTTGTCAGGCTATCCACGCCCAACACCGGTTCATCCACAACAAGCAGCTTTGGCCTGTGCACAATCCCGCAAGCCATGTTCAGCCGGCGCAAAAAAGAACGATCCATCTTCGCAGGATAAAGCGCGCTCACCTTCTCAAGGCCGCAAAGCCCGACCGCAGTCTGAGCGAGTACCCTCCTCTTTTCCCGATCTTTCACATAAAGGCCGCAAAAATATTCAATATTTTCATATACCGTCAGCTCATCCAGTACGGCTATTTCCTGCGGAACATACCCAATCCTGCGCTTTAACTCCACACTCCCAGAAAGAAGCCGTTCCCCGTCAATCGTAATTTCTCCCTTATCGTATTTCAAAATTCCAAGCAGACAGCTTAAGAGCGTCGTCTTGCCGGAGCCGTTCGTTCCAAACAGCCCGAACACCTCCCCCTCCTGCGCCTCAAGACCCAAATGATCCAGCACAATCACCTGTCCATATCTTTTTACCAAATTTGAAATTTTAACTCCCATAAAACCTCCCCACTATGATACAATGTGCGTAAAGGGCAAAGCCAAGCAGATGGCTAGACAGTTTTCGTGCTTGCACAGAAAACTGAATAGGCAGCTGTTTGGCGAGCGAAGCGACCGAGGAAAACCGTAGGTTTTTCGAGGTGCTCTGCCCGGACTCAGTAGAGTACGGTGCTCTGCCCGGACTCAGTAGAGTA
>CAZBRY010000065.1:3551-8704 GCA_964494285.1 uncultured Lachnospiraceae bacterium | reverse complement strand
TAGAGTACGGTGCTCTGCCCGGACTCAGTAGAGTACGGTGCTCTGCCCGGACTCACTCCACAACCCCCGCGAGGCTTCCCCATGAACAATCTCTTCTATAAAATCATCTTAATACTATGCTGCGCGTGCTTCTCCATCGCGCTGAACGACAGCTATGACATCGTGTTCCCGCTGTTGCTCGTCGTTATTATCAGCTCGCTGACCGGCTATTTTTCAAACAGCATTCTGAGCACAGTGTTTTTCATTTTCTATCTGATTCTCTGCTGCTTTTTTCCGCTGTATTTATTTTTTCTTCCGGTCATCTGCTATGACATTTTTTTGGAGACGCTGCGGTTTACATTCGGTCTTGCCTTCATTCCATTCCTCGTCCAGTATCATTATCTGCGCGGACTGAATCTTATGGCAATCTTTGTGCTCTGTGCATTATCTTATATTTTAAAGCATAATTATTATAATTTAAAGCAGTTTCAAAATAATTATATCAAATTAAGAGATGAAACGGCAGAAATTGCAAATTCTCTTAACAAAAAAAATAAAGAGCTGCTCGAAAAACAGGATTATGAGGTCAATCTCGCCACATTGAATGAGCGCAATCGAATTGCACGAGAAATCCACGATAACATCGGTCATATGCTTTCCCGCTCTATTTTGCAGGTTGGCGCCCTCCTGGCAATCACAAAGGACGAAATGACAAAGGAAGCTCTGGAAAATGTAAAAACCGCGCTTACTTCCGGCATGGACAGCATCCGCAACAGCATACATAACATCCACGAAGATTCGATCAACCTAAAGACAAAGCTGGAAGATATTGTGCACGAGTTTACATTCTGCGACATCAGTTTCAGCTATCAAGTAACAAATGACTTTACAATAAAAGCAAAATATTCTATTCTATACATTGTAAAAGAGGCATTAAATAATGTAATCAAGCATTCGAATGCAACCAAGGTGTCCATTTCCATTAATGAACACCAAAACCTGTATCAGCTTGTCATCTCTGATAACGGTACGAAAAAATCAAAAAGCAGTTCGTCCGGCTCCATGGGAATCAGCAGCATGCAGGATCGCATCGCGTCCTTAAATGGCACGATGCACATAGACAGGGATATGGGATACCGTATTTTTATTTCATTACCAAAGGAGAGGGAAGGATGAATATAGTAATCGTAGATGATGATAAGCTCGTTTGCCAGGCTTTAAAGACAATATTAGAAACGCAGGAGGGTATTCACGTCGTCGGCATCGGAAATGATGGCACGGAAGCAATCGACCTCCATTTTAAGCATAAGCCCGATATTCTTTTAATGGATATCCGCATGATCGCGATGACAGGCATTGAAGCGGGCAGACAAATCATGGCGAAGGATCCGCTTGCCAAAATTCTCTATCTGACTACCTTTGAGGATAACGAATACATTGTGGATGCTTTAAAGCTCGGCGCAAAGGGGTACTTGCTAAAGCAGAACTTCGAATCAATCGTTCCTGCCATTCATGCCGTCCACATCGGACAACGCGTTTTCGGAGATGAGATCGTCAGCAAAATCCCACACATGATGATGAATCCCTCCACGACCTCATTTGAGCAGTACGATCTGACCGAAAAGGAAATTGAAATTATCACGCTGATCGCGGAAGGACTCAGCAATAAAGAAATCGCCGGCAACAGCTTTTTAAGCGAAGGCACCGTCCGCAACTATATCAGCACGATACTTGAAAAGCTACAATTGCGTGATCGCACACAGCTTGCTATTTTTTACTACAAAAACAAATAAATGTTATCATTGAAAAATGAATCTTGGTACTTTTGGTGTAAAAGGTGAAAGAACTGTTTTTACGATTTTGTCACGATTTTTGCTGTTTTCGCCTTATTTTATGCATATTCTAGCTATTATTTTTCTTTTTCCGGCGGAAATGTACCATGATCGAACCGAAATGTAACTTGATTCTTTACAGGAATTTTCCGGTAGTGGTACGAATTTTAGGGGCTATGATATAAGTTTGATACCGGCAAAAGTGTCTTAAGTCTTCGTAATGCTCCCGCCCTCGTAGTTTCTCTTCTGTTTCCCACTGTTCAACTTCCTTCACAAAATCAACTGCTGCTTTTGGTTCCGCTGTAAAATAAAGTGCAATCATATGCTTACAGACTACACGCCTGACATCTGCAAACGGACAATTGCATGTAGACTTTCTTGGATGGTTTTTGTCAATATGTACCACATATTCATTACCTTCACTACCGGAGACAATCCCATATTTTATCCTCTGCGAAATCCGTACTCTTGTTTCAACCTTTCAAATATTTCAAAAGCTATCGGGCATATGGAAATTGTGTCCAACATCCCCAACAAACTCGATAACCGTTCCGGCTGATCTGTATATGGATATTTTTTGCAGCTATCCGGTTTGCAATCCCCTAATTTACAGCTACCATCTTCCTGCAGAAAATCACAAGGCTTATGCTTCGTGTGATATCCAATTCCACACTCCTCTTTTTCCAAAAAGAAATCTATGAATTGCTCAACCGTAATGCTCAAATATTCTGCATCTTTTTCAACATTTTCTTCTGGAATACTGCCCTTGTACATTTTACAGCAATTTCTGCACTTACTGCAATCATAATCTGCAAACAGTTCTTTATGCAATCTCAGAAATTGTTTATCCAGTTCCTCTTCATCGGCGTGTCCCTTCAAAAAACTACGGAATTTGAAATTCTCATCTTCTTTTTTCTTGGCTTCCATTCCTATTTTATCCGGATGTATCATGTAGCGCCTCCTATCCTCGCTTGTATCGTCGGTTTTTTTATCATTCTCCTCTTTATTTCTCCGAACACCATCTGCACCCACTTGTCCATACTGACCATGCCGTATCTTTCTTCTTTGAAAAAACTGCACTGTTCCAGACAGTGAATTTTCTATTTCTTAAAATTCTGCTGTCTCCATTTTATCATATTTTTGCTGTATTACCTACTGATTTTTTACTGCTGTCATTCGATATTCCGTCTTGTTTTTCCGCATTCCATAAATAGTATTTACTAATCTTCTCGAAATGCAGATAAGTGCCTGTTTTGCACTCTTTCCCTCTGCAAGTCGTTTTTCGTAATACTCTCTGAAAACTGGGTTACTGGGAGTACCCTTTGATGATATTTGAATCATTTGCACCGATAGGAAATACAAGGTTGCTTGTAATCTTCGGTTGCTCTGTTTTGATGCCTTATCTTTCCCCTTTCCTGCTGATGACAGCCTTATTGGCGCAATTCCTGCAAACTGTGCCAGCTTTGCCGCACTGCTGAAACGGTTGATGTCTCCTGTCTCCGCCAGAATTTTTACCGCTGTCGTAGTGCTAATACCGGGAATCGTGGTTAAAGCACAGCCCATGCAATGCTGTTTTTTTCTACTAATACAGCTTGCAGACACTATTAATGTCATTCTCTGCAATAATCTGTCGTAATTGTTCCTTTGCTATAGCCATAAAATACTCCTTCTTGAAAAATAATTATTTTATCTAATTATTTCCAAAGACACAAATTATTTTACACTACCAACAAAAAAGCAACAGGAACCATCTATTGGCTCCTGTTGCTTTTTCATTTCATATTCGGTTTGCTTTTACAGGGTAAATTCCCAACTTATTTACCGCCCAAATAGCTTTCTATTCCTTCAACCGCCGCCGCTTCATCTTTTCCGTCCGCGGCTACAGTAACCGTATCACCGGCGGATAATATCAATGTCATCATCCCCATGATACTTTTTGCATTTACCTTTTTCTCACCGGCTTCAATATAAATGGAACTTTCATATTGACTCGCCACCTGTACCAGTAACGCTACCGGCCTTGCCTCAAGACCATTCTCCAACTGGATCCGCACTTCCTTTTTTGTCATAATACTTTGCTCCTCCTTTTATCACTGCTTTCTATCCGCTAATTCACTCAGTTTTCTTAACCTGTGATTTACTCCCGATTTCCCGATCGGCGGACTGCTAAGCTCGCCCAATTCCTTTAGCGTAGCGTTCGGATACTGGATTCTGAGTTCTGCCATTTCCCGAATTCCCGCAGGCTGCTCCCGATACTCCTTCGTGCCCATGATTACCTGAATATCAGCGATTTGTTTCACCGCGGCGGAAACAGTCTTTCCTATATTCGCTGTTTCGCAATTGACTCTACGATTAACGGAATTTCGCATCTCCTTTAAAATCCGCAGGTTTTCAAATTCCATTAAAGCGATATGAGCTTCCATCACGTTTAGGATCTCAACAATCTGGGAACCCTCCTTAATGTAAACAACCTCATATTTTTTACGCATAATCCGCTTTGCTTCTATTTCAAATGTAAGGAGCACCTCTTGAAGTAATTCTGCCTGATTCTCTGACTGGCAGACAATTTCAAAATGGTATGACCGCTCTGGATTACTGACAGAACCCGCCGACAAAAACGCGCCTCTGATATAAGCACGCCTGCAGCACGCCTTTTGCAGTACAGACGGACTGTTCAGCGCCTGTATAATGCGTCCGGCAACCTCCGGCTCCAAGATCAGTATTTGGTATGCATTTCCCCTTTTTTGCAGCTGTTGCTCCTGCACGCACACATTCGTATATATATTAAATGTTTTTTTCAGTAATGTAAAGCACTTTCTAGCCGTAAGCTCATTTTCAGTCTCAAATATAAGCGTTTCCGTCTTTCCGTTTTTCTCCGTTTTGGAACCGCAAAAGGAATAAATGGCAGCCAGCTCAGCAATTTGACAATGTCTCGACGAGCTCGTATGTTTTCCAAGCTCTTCCTTTACTTCTCCAGAAAAAGACACAACAACACCCCTTTATTTTTTCCTCAGAGAATCCTTCTCAATATCCCTGTGCTCTATTTTAAATCCATATTCCGAGCAACTCTGCATCCGTTCATAAAGCGCATTGGCGAGCGTCACACTTCTATGCTTCCCGCCTGTGCAGCCGATCGTTACAACAAGCTGATTTTTCCCCTCTAAAATATAGTTGGGAAGAAGAAAATGCAGCATATCCTCCAGCTTATCTAAAAAAATTCCTGATTCTGGGAATCCCATCACATAGTCCTGTACCTCCCTCTCATTGCCATTCTTATGCTTGAGCTCCTCAAAATAATAGGGGTTTGGAAGAAAACGTACATCGAATACGAGATCTGCATCG
>CAZBRY010000065.1:0-3541 GCA_964494285.1 uncultured Lachnospiraceae bacterium | reverse complement strand
CTCCGCCTTTAACTCTCGTGTCAGCATCTGACTCGTATCCAATATATAGTTGGCTCGCTTTTTAATCGCGGTCAGCCTCTCACGTTCGCGCTGAATTCCTTGATTGACCCGATCCGAGCCGGCAAGCGGATGCGTCCGCCTCGTCTCCTTATACCGCTTAATCAAAATCTCGTCATTTGCTTCCAAAAAAAGTACTTGATAAGGAAAGCCTGTCCGTTGCATACTGTCCAATACATGATCAAGCTCCTCAAACGCTTGTCCTGTTCTGACATCAACACCAAGCGCCACCTTTTCGATCTCGCTGTTCGGCATCGAGACAAGTTCGGAGAATTTCTGTATCAGGGGAACCGGCAGATTATCCACACAATAATAGCCGGCGTCCTCAAACATTTTCAGCGCCGTACTCTTCCCTGCCCCTGACATGCCGGTAACGATCACGAATCTCATATTACCATATCCTCTCCCAGCATACATACCTCCGGTTCCAGCCACACATGGAATCGTTCGTGCACCCGTTCCCTAACATCCTGAATCAGCGTACGAATATCAGCCGCTGTCGCATTCCCTTTATTAATCACAAAACCATTGTGCTTCTCTGATATCATCGCACCGCCGACAGTATAGCCCTTAAGCCCGGAATCCTGAATCAGCTTCCCCGCAAAATATCCCTCCGGGCGTTTAAATGTACTGCCTGCACTCGGATATTCTAACGGTTGCTTCAGGGCACGCTGCTTTGTGAATTCATCAATCTGCGACTGAATTCCGGCTTTGTCTCCCTCCTGAAGGGAAACCACCGCCTCCAGCACAAGATGCGGGTGTTTACGCACAAAACTCATGCGGTAGCCGAACTCCATTTCCTCCGCATCTTTGTGCACAACCTCTCCCGTGCAATAGTCCAACAGCTTTACAGATTTAATAATGTGCTTCATCTCTCCGCCATAAGCGCCTGCGTTCATTACAACCGCACCGCCAAGCGTCCCCGGGATACCAGATGCAAACTCCATCCCGGTCAGGCCGTGTGAACAGGCTGTCTTTGAAATGTCCGAAAGCAATGCGCCGGACTGTGCCGTAATTTCAGTTCCATTCACCGCTAATGTGTTGTAATTACCACAAAGCTGTATGATCGCGCCGCGGTAACCCGCGTCACTCACCAACAGGTTACTGCCATTTCCAAACACGAAAAACGGCTCCTTCTCCTCGCAAAGAAGGCGGAGCACCGCCGCCGCCTCTTTCTGTGTATGCGGAGTCAAATAGAAATCGACAGGGCCACCGACCCGAAAGGATGTGTGCGCCGCCATTGGCTCCTGCTGTAAAATATCTTCCTGCTTTAATATTTCTTTTAATGCTTCCAAAACCGGCTGCTTCAATCACAACTCCTCACTGCCTGTCAATCCAGCACAAGCTTTGCCGCTCCATAGATACCGGCATCATTCCCCAGCGTGGCAAGCACGAACTTTGCTTCCCTGCTCGCATGAAATACATATTTTTTGTAGTATTTCTGAATATAGGAAATCAATACGCTGCCCGCTTTGGAAACGCCTCCGCCAATTACAAAAATCTCCGGATTGCTGACACCTGCAATCATGGCCAGTCCTTTTCCCAAATATTCTCCAAACTCTTCGGCAATTTCTGCGGCCAGCGCATCGCCTGCCTTTACCGCATCAAAAATTGTCTTGGCGCTGATTTCTTCCTTGCGCAAGATAGAAGGAGCCTCGGTTTTAGCAAGCTTTCTCTTTGCAAGTCTGACAACGCCCGTCGCGGAGGCATACTGTTCCAGACATCCCTTGTTGCCGCAGTTACACTCCACCGTCTCCATATCTTCGACATGAATATGTCCTATTTCACCGCCTGCACCATTGGAGCCCGTCAACATCTTTCCGTTGATAATGATGCCGCCGCCAACTCCTGTGCCGAGCGTCACGAGTACCATATCATCATAGCCCTCGCCGCCGCCCTTCCACATTTCTCCAAGTGCCGCAACATTTGCGTCATTCCCCGCCTTAACAGGAAGTCCGGTAAGCCCGCCCAGCTTTTCTTCCAGATTCATAACCTCCCAGCCAAGATTGACCGCTCTGTGCACGACCCCATACCGATCCACCGGTCCCGGCGTACCAAGACCGATTCCGATGACCTGCTCCGCACGAATCGATGTCTCGTTCATTTTTGCTTTTACAGACTCTGCAATATCCGGCAGAATTTGTTTTCCGTTTTCTTCTGTTCTGGTCGGAATCTCCCATTTTTCAATGATTTCACCTTCTGGCGTGAAAAGACCCATCTTTACAGTCGTCCCTCCCACGTCTACTCCAAAACAATAGTTATCCATTTCCTGTTCTCCTCTGTGTTTATTCCTTACTGTGTTTATTCCTTACTGCGTTTATTTATTCTTCGTCAGATCGCCTGTTTAATGAATTCTGTACACGACTGTAAAGCTCCTTCGCCGCATTATAGCCCATTTTCTTCTGACGGAAGTTGACTGCCGCCGACTCGCAGATAATCGCGAGGTTACGACCCGGTCTAATCGGAATGTTGTGGCAGACCACCTTGTTTCCAAGATATTCCGTATACTCCTCTTCCAGACCAATCCTGTCATAGTCCTTATCCTTATCCCACTCCTCCAGGCGAATGACAAGATCAATCGACTGCGTGTCCCTGACACTCGACACACCAAACAGCATTTTAACATCTACGATTCCAATCCCACGCAGCTCAATTAAATGCCGCGTAATATCCGGGGCGGAGCCAATCAGCGTGTCATCGCTGACCTTTCTGATTTCGACCACATCGTCCGTCACAAGGCGGTGTCCCCTCTTTACAAGCTCCAGGGCCGCCTCACTCTTACCAATCCCGCTCTCACCTGTAATCAGCACGCCTTCTCCATATACGTCAACAAGCACGCCGTGAACGGAAATACATGGTGCCAGCTTCACATTCAGCCAGCGGATAATTTCCGCCATAAAGTTAGAGGTTGACTTCTTCGTAGAAAGTACCGGAACCTGGTTCCGGATCGCCACCTCTAAAAAAGTCTTATCAGGCTTTAATTCGCGGCAAAACACGAAGCACGGCGTCTCGTTGGAAAGCAGGTGCTCATACCGCTCGCGCCGCACCTCTTCGGTCAGGGACTCCATATAAGTATATTCTACAAATCCAATAATCTGAACACGCGTCGCTTCAAAATGCTCAATATAGCCACCTAACTGGAGTGCCGGACGGTTGATATCCGGCTGTTTGATTTTGATTTCCGTAATATCGATCTCCGGTGTTAAATTTTCAAGCATCATCTTCTCAATTAAAGTACTCACTGCTACTGTTGTCGCCATATAGGTCTTTCTCCTCTGCTTTTCCGTCATCCTTAATCCCGTTTGGACAGGGCTGCTGTCAAATGCCCATTATGCATTAGTATAGCATACTTATTCCTTTGATTCTACCTCTTTGGAATGAAAAAAATCATAAACACGCTTTGCGGATAAGGCGTTCATGGAAGGAACTGCTGTCAGCATTTCCTCACTTGCCGCCTTAAGCTCCTCGATGGAAGAAAAATGCT
>CAZBRY010000064.1:0-12317 GCA_964494285.1 uncultured Lachnospiraceae bacterium | reverse complement strand
ACGGCCTCTCAACCTAAAACTTCTTGTTTTTTGATTGTCCTCTTGAAGGGGTGCACACCATTTGCCTGGGTTTATTTATCCAGCTTTTCATCGTTGGAAACTTTTTATAGGCATCCACACCTTTTATTATAACGATATTCCTTGAATTTGCAATCACTTTTCTCCAACACGATCCGTTTCTTCTTCTCTTCCACTTTATAAATTTTCAGCAACGCCAAAGCCTAATGTAGCCCTCATTGAGAAATATGAGGGCTTAGCTTTTACCGATAGAACAATGTTTTTTTGCGTTACCTCTGCTTCTAATCACTATGACCTCCTTCTGCGAAAAAAGAAGTGGGAAAAACTTTGACATTCATGTGCAAACAAAATAAAATAAAGATTACATAAATCATACAGGAGGGTTACGATGGTTAAGAAGGCACCGAAAAAGAAATATGCATGGACTGTGAAAATCGGAGGTGGCAGGTAAGATATGTGCGTTAATCGCTGCAGATGATGAAAAAGGATGTAAAGCATGTTGTTCTTTTTATTTAAAATACAAAAAAGAGGGATGTTATGTACTATTTTTTATATGTCATAGATATTATAGTGTTTCTATTGTTGCTTTGGATGTGTTTGGCTGTAATCAGGCAGAAAACCAGTAAGGCACAGCTTGCTTTTATTTTATTTAATATATTCTGCATGTTTTTTGTGCTTGGATTGCATCTAGAGCTTATTCATGCTGATACAATAGGAGCCGCTTTAAATGGGCTTACGGTTCAATATTTTGGACAGTGTGGATTTTTAATGGCGATTTTATGGTTTGCGCAAGAGTTTATCAATTTAAAAGTTCCGCGATTTGTATATATTACGCAGGGAGTTATTAATACATCTACAATGGTTGGCGTTCTGACAGCGGAATACCACACTTTATTTTATTCTTCTATGAAAATTGAAAGGGGTGGCTTGTACAACCGTATTGATTGCGCAGGCGGCATTCTTTGGTTTGTCCATTACATCCATTTTTTTGCTGTATTTATAGCTATTATTACTTCTGGAATGTTTCGCTATAAGAACAGTAATCAGATACAGAAAAAGCGGATTATGTATATTTCAGTAGGGCTTTTCATTTTGCTATTTGAGTTGATTCTGAAAATGTGTGAGGTTTTTGGCAGTTATAATCCGGTTAGTATTGCACTGGTAGCTACAATGTACTGCATTATGCTCGCCTTGGTAAAGCATGGATATTTTGCCTCTCTGGATGCCGCAATGGATAATGCCCTGAATCATGGAGAAGAAGGGCTGCTGATTATAGACACAGGAGGTAATGTTGTTTTTACTAATAAAAAAGTAAAGAAACTGCTTCCGCGGCTAAAAGTGGGAGACAGATTGATGGATCAGAAAGAAATCATGGAGACTTTGCGCAAGGAGGATCATATTTGTAAGATTGGAGAGGATAGCTGGGAGTTGCGCATGGAGGATATTATCGAAAATGAACAGAAAAGTGGTTCGATGGTATACTTGATTAACCTTACGGAGCATACGAAATATTTGGAAGAGGTGAGAAGTGCCAATGATGCCAAGACCAAGTTTTTGATGCAGATCAGTCATGAACTTCGTACACCCTTGAATGTGATTGTCGGCATGAATGAAATGATTTTAGAAAATAGTGAGAAGGATACGGTGATCGAATATGCCGGTATGATCAAAGAAACGAGTCAGACAATGCTTTCATTGGTGGAGGAAGTCGTGCAGGTATCCCGTATTGAACAAGAAAAAGTCACGATGGATGAGAAAATCTTTCCCCTTAAGGCATTTTTGTGGCACCTTGATAGTGTTTATTCCAACGTGGCCGAAAAAAGAAACCTTACCTTTGAGATCAAGTGGGATGAAATGAGTATCAATGAGCATACAGAAAAGGAACTGTATGGAGACGAGACAAAGCTTTGGCAAGTACTTTCCAATCTTTTAAATAACGCATTTAAATATACACAGAAGGGTGGAATCCTTTTTGAAATCTTGTCGGATGTTGTGATGCAAATCGATGGAGAAAATAAAAATTGTATTAGATATGTGGTGACAGATAGCGGGCTTGGTATTTCCAAAAAGGAGCAAGAGCTGATTTTTGAAAGCTTCACAAGGGGAGCAGAGGCAAATAAGTTCGATCATGATGGGCTCGGAGTAGGCCTTTTCATTGTAAAAAAATATACGGAGGCAATGAGGGGAAAACTTGTTCTTTTTAGCCGTCCTGAGGAGGGGAGCAGTTTCTCGGTCTTTATTCCTGAAGCGAAAGCCGAGTTTGAGAAAGCGCAGGAACTGCATGTGAAAAGTCCGACGGAATCATCGGAGGAAGCAATTGGCTGTCAGTCGTTTGAAATCCAAATTAAAGAAAAGTCAATTTTAATCGTAGATGATTATTCGCAAAACATTCGTGTGATCAAGCACATTCTGAAAGATATGAAGTTGAATCTTGATACAGCTGAAAGCGGCTTGACAGCTGTGACCCTGTGTGATAATAATCACTATGATCTGTTGATTATTGATTATATGATGCCGGGTATGGATGGTATTGAAACCTTGAAGAAAATTAGAGAAAGTGAAATTGGCAGAAACCGCTTCTCGCCAGCTATTATGCTCACTGCAAATGCGGTGGAGGGAGCCCGTGAGCGATCCTTGTCGTCCGGTTATGAGGATTATCTCTTAAAGCCGATTTTACCGAAAGAACTCCGTAAAAAGATAGGTAACTATCTTGTTGAAGCACATGGGGAAAAACAGATGCAGGCATTAGAGCAGTATGGTATTCATGTTGGACAGGGAATTATTTATGCAGATAATGATCTGGAGTTTTACAAGGTGTTGCTGAAGAATTTTTCTAATTGTTATTCCGAAAAGCAGGACAAACTTTTTGTTTTATATCAAAATTTGCACCAGGGAAAGGATGACTGGAACTTGTTTACATCCGAGGTTCACGGCTTGAAGGGAGAGACGCGTTCTTTTGGAGCTGATCATCTGGGAAATCTGTTTGCCGAATTAGAGCAGATATCTAAGGACCGTAATTTGACTGGTTTGTCCGAAAAATTCGAAAAGACAATGAAAGAATGTAAAGAGTTTGTAACGGTTATAGAACTGTAAAAGAACACCCTGAACAGCTTAATCTATTTTTAATCTGTTCAGGGTGTTTTATTATATTGAAGATTCCACATCTGCCAAGCCTTCATAACATCATTTTTGCTGCGATAAGGAATGGGAACTATAAAATTATTTTTTAAAATAAAGTTTAAATCGATACAGGTATCGACATAATTCAAATTGACTAAATAGCTTTTGCCACAGGGAAGGAAATAGGAAACATCTGCGACCGCAGATGAAATTTCCTTCATAGAGAGGTAGAATGTCAAGCTTTCTTCCATAAGATGAAGAATCACTGAATGGCCTGAGATTTCAAAGCAAACAATTTCGTGATAAGGAATCACGTATTCTTTCCGCCTAATGAAGCCACGGAAACAGCGTGCAGAAGCGTTAAGAATGGATTTGCATTTGTCCATGGCATTTACAAAGTGGGAATGTGTATAAGGCTTTTGCAAATAATAAAGGGCATTTACATCGTAGCTTGCCATAGCATGTTCCTTTGAAGAGGTTGTGAAAATAATACCGCCATCAAAGCCGTCATTTCGCAGTTTTCGTGCAATATCAATACCATTCTCACCTGTCATGTAGATATCAAGAAAAAGCAAGTCTGGTTTTATGTGGTTCTGACTCCATGTTTGTAAAAGCTGCTCACCGGAGAAAAAAGTGATAATAGTGAACTCTGAGATAAGATAATTGGCGCGTATTGTTTTTTGATAGGTGTCCAGGTTGTGTTTCAGACGCAAGCAGTCATTCTCTGTATCATCACAAATGTAAATTATCATAATGAATCACCCTCCTATCTCCCTTCTGGGCTTCCGGAATTTCCATGGACATAGTATATCACGAAAAACCAGTATTGTTTTTAAGATTTACTAAAACTACAGAATTGCACTCAAAATAACAGAATTGTAAATTCCATTTTCAAAATAGGATGATAGAATAATAGTTGTATTTATGAGAAAAGAACCATTAGGCGGAAGGAGAAATTAATATGGGAGTTGGAGAAATGCTTGGCGTAAAAGTTGAGAAACTAAATTTAAAGGGCAATTATAGTATGGAAGAGCTTTATGAAAAGATCAAAGATGTTAAGTTTGAAGCGGGTCAGCCATCCCTTGTGAAGAATGGCTTCGCATATGTCATTGCTTTCCCTCAGCTTGACAGAAATAATCAGGTTCAAATTCTGGGTGCGAAGGGTAATTATAGCGTACAGCGTTCGGTACAGCCGGCAGGTGTCGATAAGATGGTGGCAAACATGGTGCTTGATGAGTTTACCAAAGGTCTCAGCGGGATATCGGGAGCTTTTGGCGATACGAAGAAAAAATGCATGGAACTTGTGACAAAGACAGCAGACAAAATTCGTGATCTTGGAATATGAGAAAAAGGAGATCTATTGAATATGATAACAAATAATGGAGAAATGCGCCTTGATGAAGCGCAGGAAGAGCATATCGGTGAAGTGAAAGTAAATAAGTACCTATATATTGTCTTGGCTTTATTTTTGGGAAATTTCGGCGTGCATATGTTTTACGCAAAAAAAATCAAAAGAGGCATTCTTTATTTAGTTTTTAGCTGGACATTTATCCCTGAGATTATAGCACTGTTTGATATCATAAAGGCATGTGGAAAGATGAAAGATACAGAAGACCGAATTTGGGTTTAATAAGTACAACTACTAATAAGGGAGTTGAGCTGTGCGAGAAAGTGGGTTTTTCCAATTACAACTACTTTTATACAGTATTTAAGAAAATGACAGGAATGAGACCAATGGATGTAAGAAAAAAGTTATGAAACTCAAAAGTTCTTGTTCTCAGAGGGGTCCTGGATTTTGAAATGAAAGAAATTTAGGCATCCTATTGTGATAAAAAGGCTTGTAATCAAATCAATGGTTTCGATTACAGGCCTTTTTTAATAGTGGTTACTTGTTCTTACCCCAATTCAGACCTTCCCTATAGCTGGCAGGACTGATTCCGGTGACTTGTTTAAAAGATTTGCTGAAATGAAAAGGATCCGTATATCCTACCATGTTAGCAATGATTTTAATAGACAATGTAAAATCTCCCAACAGCTGTTTGGCAATATTAATTCGATAATTCAAAATATATTTTGAAGGTGTTATGTTGGTATGTTTCAAGAATATTTTTGTCAAGTAAGATGGAGAAAATGAGAAATGGTCAGCTATAATATTGAGGGTAATAGGCTTTTGATAATTTGACTCTATATATTTCTTTACAAGGCTAGCTATATCATCAGCACTGTAAGGGGAAAGCATTTGTGTAGATGTAAACATTTCATGAGAGGAAAGGAAATCAAGTTCTAGGCGTTTTAAAATGTCTGATAGCTCCTCTAAATTGATTGGCTTTAAAAGATAAGCAAATACACCATATTCTATTGATGATTTTGCATAGGTAAAATCATCATGACCGCTAAGTACAACACATTTGATGTAGTTGTTATATTCTGATATTTGTTTTATTAGTTCGATTCCATCCATAACTGGCATTTGAATATCAGTAAATATAACATTGGGAGTATTATGTTTAATAAAACTTAAGGCATCCTCACCGTTACTTTCAATGCTGATTACTTTAAAATTCTCATTAACCAATTCTATATTTTTAGCTATATTTTTAGCTATTAATTTTTCGTCTTCAACGACCACAACAGAAAAGACTTTTTGATTCATATACTTTTCCTCCTATTGTTACTAAAGCTCCTCCATGTGCTAAATTACTGATACGAAATATATGACTTCCTTTGTATAAAAGCTTAAAACGTATATAGATATTCATCAGGCCCATGCCACTAATCTCCAGATTAGGTAAAAGTCCTGTTTTATTTATTTTCTTAATTTTCTCGTTAAGGATTTCAATTTCCGACTCGGCAAAACCGGGACCGTTATCAACAATAGATAATTCCCAATAGGTATTGGTTATGGTTCCGTTGATGCAGATTTTCCAAGGAGGTCTAACGGATTTGGTTGCAAATTTAATGGAATTTTCAACAATTAACTGTAAACATAGTTTTGGAATTTCAACAATTTGCATTTCATCAGGTATATTTATTTCATAGCTAATATCATCATCATATCGGGTTTTCATACAATTGAGATACTCAATTGTATGATCAAGCTCGAGCTTAAGTGGTACTAACAGCTCTTTATCTGAAGAGATATAACGAAGGATATTTGAAATGTTTTGACACATGAGAGGAATTTCATCATTCATATTCTCATCTGCCATACTTTGAATCGTGGCCAAGGAGTTATAGAGAAAATGCGGATTCATCTGTGACTGCAAAGCAAGCATACGGGATTGCATTTCCTGGTTTTGCAGTGTAATTTCTCGTTCCATTGATTTCTGTGCCTTTTGTTGCATTGTGATAAGGGCTGTGTAGAGAGTGTTTAATTCTATGATATGGGTATCAATATCCGGGGAAATATTATTGTTGGAATTTGACATATCAAGCTTAAAGTTTTGCACCTGTCTATATATTTTCGTAATAGGTGTAGTTATAATATGTGCAGCTATATAAGATAACAAAAGCATTCCAATTGCAATGATTAAGAGTATGATAACATTAGTTTTGATATATTCATAGAGAGGTTTAAATAAGTTGCTACTGCTTACTGCTACTGCTACTGTAAAACCAGTGTCGTCAAGTGTTTTATAAAACATATAAGTGTTATTATCATACTTATAGTTAATAACATCATCTGTATTCAAAGGTATTTCCTTCGAAGTAATAGAAGTAAAATAAGTTGAATAGCTAGAATTAAAAATATCAGGATAGATTGAGTTACCATTTTGATCAAAAATATAAATCTCTTCACCATACGATTTAACAATATCATTAATTTTATTAGTTAAATTTGTTATTGGGTTTTTAACTTCGATGATTCCTTGAGGTATATTATAGGAATTATAATACATTTTATATAAAGAAATAAAGGTTGCTCCATCTTTATAAGAATAGAAATTCTCAAGTCTGTTATCTTGATTAAAAGATAACAGTTTATAATGCTCAGAATCCATAAAAGTAGAATACCAAGAATAATCCTTTACAGAGTTTCTTGAAGCAGTGGTATCTAGCCCAACACCAAAGACTCCCTTATCAAGGGAATACAGATATATTTGGACAACAGGTTGGTTTGGTCCTAATATTGCAGTCAACATATCTATTAGTACTTTCGTGTTTTGAAAATTATCATATGACATTCCTTGATCAGGCGTGGAAACATCTTCAACAGAACTTATGTAATTGGTAAAACGTTCTTTAATTAGATTAGAATATGCAATATTTTGTGCAACTGTATTGAGTGTATTTGCTTCTTCATCAATATAGGAAGATATTGTGTTAACATTTTGATTAATTAACAGGAAAGCATTATTCTTAAGTTCTTTTGCTTCTGATATAATGAAAACAGACATAAAGGTAGTCAACACAGCAAATAAGATATAAAAATATGTATAAAATAAGGTGGATTGAATACTACTAGATTTTTTGTGGAGCTTCATGGTGTTACCTCTCTAATACAGAAAATGTAAGGTTAAAATATTACATGTACAAACTAAAATTATACATTCCAACAATATAATTCTTACTTTATAATAACGATATCGCATTAAAATGTCAATCTGTATAAAATAGTAGTGATTTATGAAGCGATTTTTGACATTATGCTAAAAAGTGAATTTGGAGGATAAGAAAGGAAGGGTATTATGAGAATGTGGAAAAAATTATTTACTTTAGGGTTAGCACTTTCATTGTCAATGATTTTAATGGCATGTGGAGCTAATGGGACAACTGAAGAGGCAGTTGGTATTTCAGACACTGATACCAAAACTGATAAATCTACGGATACTAGTATTACAGAGGATATTACGATATCATTTATGGCAAGTCAAGACTGGATTCAGGACGCTGAACTGGATTTAGCAAAGAAATTTACAGAGGAGACAGGTATTAAAATTGATTATCAAATTGTTCCATCGGATCAATACTACAACTTATTAATGACAAAAATCAATGCAGGAGAAGCTACTGATATTTATGCAGCACAGAGTGGTAGATTTGATATTCAGACACAGCTGAATGTAACGAAAAATGCGGTTGATTTGAGTAACGAGAACTGGTCTAAGAATGTTGATCCTTTGGCTGCAGCAGAATTATCAGTAGATATGGCTACAACAGACTTATCAGCAGAGGCTATTTTATATGGGCAGCCGATACAAGACTTATCAGCAGTATGGGCTGTTGCCTATAATAAACAAATATTCAGCGACTTAGGGCTATCAATTCCTACAAATTATGAAGAATTTAAACAAGTATGTGATGCAATTCTGGCTGTAGACAAAACACCTATTTATGAGTGTGTATCAGATGGATGGCATCATACTCTTTGGTTCCCGGAAGCAGCCGTACAGGCAGAAGTAGTAACTCCTGGTATTTTTGACCAATTAAATAATAATGAGACAACACTTGCAAAGGATCCTACTATGAAATTAATCTTATCGCAGATTAAAGAAATGGTTGATTTAGGATACTGGGGTGAGAACTATATGTCAAATACATATGCTGATTCTGCAACGAATATTGCATCAGGAGACTATGTAATGACGATTGCTAATCAGGGCTTCGGTGCAGAAGTAAATAAAATAGATTCAGATTTCAGCGTGGATAATATTGGTTATTTTGTTATACCATTAGCAGATAATCAGACCTTGAATATGAATCCCTCAGGTCCATCAAGATTTATTTACGCAGGTTCAAAGAATATCGAGGCAGCTAAACAATATTTGGATTTTCTGGCATCCGATGAAAGCTTAACTTATATGACAGAAAATGTTTCAAAGTTTAATAAATTGCCATATAGTAATGCACCATCTATGTATTCACCTGTTATTCAGGATTTTTATAACAGATATGACACAGGTGGTACTGTATTACAGACAGCTGTAAAATATGTGAATCCTCAATGGGGGGATATAGGTACTGATATCTCAGCTATGCTGTTGGGTGAAATGACTCCCGAGGAAGTTCTTACTTCTATTGATAAATCAAGGGATGATCAAGCACAAGTAGCAAGTGATGAAGCATGGTCTAAATAGTAACAGGTAATAAATGAGGCTGTCTCTTATTTCCTATAAGACGGCCTCATTTACTAAATTGGAGGAATGGGCTTGAATAAGAAAAAGGGTTACCCTATTTATTTTGTATATGGCGCTCTTGCTTTATATGTTGTATTATTTGTTGTTCCAAGTGTTATAGGAATAGGATATTCGTTTACAGATTGGTCAGCATATTCAGATGATTTAAAATTTGTGGGACTTGATAACTTTAAGTTAGTATTCTCGTCTGACGAAGATTACATGGCGATTATTTCGAATACATTAAAATTTACTTTCATAACAACTATATTTAAAAATGTGTTAGGTCTGCTATTAGCATTATTACTTACGAAATCAATTAGGTTTTTGAATTTTCATAGAGGGATTATGTTCATGCCATCCGTTTTATCAACTTTAATTATAGGTATGATTTTTAAGTCTATTCTTAATCCGGCGGACGGTCTATTGAATTCTTTTCTGCGCTCAATTGGCTTAGGTGGGCTTGCAGGTAAATGGCTTGTCACATCCGAATTAGCCTTTGGCTCTGTAATGGCAGTAGATATATGGAGAGGAACTGGATATATCATGACAATCTTAATTGCAGGTATTCTGTCAATTTCCAGTACCTATTATGAGGCAGCCAGCATTGATGGAGCAAATAGCATCCAAAAGTTCCGTTTTATCACCTTACCATTACTATTGCCGACTTTGGCAACTACAACTGTGATGAATGTTATATATGGTCTGAAGGTATTTGATATGATCTATGCATTGACGAATGGTGGACCCGGTAAAACCACAACGGAAGTGTTATATACTGCCGTATTTAAAAAGTTTGGAACAGGACAATATGCGGTAGGTACAGCTCTATCTTCCGTTATGTTTGTATTTATGGCTGTGATAGGAATATTTATGATAAAAGTAATGACGAAGGACGAGGTGGTTGAATAATGCATAAAAAATCATTGCTAACAGTAATCAGTAATTTGACAGCATGGATAATTTCAATTATTTCATTGGTTCCGCTGCTTCTAATTTTGTTTAATTCATTAAAAACCAGTAAGAAAGCAGCAGAAATGAATCTTAATGTTCCTGATTTTCCACTTCAATGGGATAACTTTTCAGTGGTAATTGAGAAAGGGAAATTAGTTACTTCATTTTTGAACAGCTGCTTGTATACATTTGGAAGTGTATTGCTTTGCTGTACCCTTGCAGCACTTGCGGCATATGTACTATCCAGAAATCGAACAAAATTAACAAAATTTATTTATTTGTTTATTGTACTTGGAATTACGATGCCAATTAATTATGTTGCATTAATGAAGGTAATGCTGTTCTTAAACTTATATAATACGGGACTAGGTATTATACTGTTATATTCAGCGATGCAGATACCATTTTCTGTATTTTTAATTTATGGCTTTATAGCTAAAATTCCGGTGGACCTGGATGAAGCAGGTATTATTGACGGCTGCAGTTCCATAAGGCTGTTTGTTACAATTATTTTCCCCCTTTTAAAACCTGCAATTGCAACAGCTTCTGTTCTTTGTTTTTTGAATAACTGGAATGAATTTGTCTCGCCGCTATACTTTTTAAGTAGCTCAACAAAATGGCCAATGACTTTATCGGTTTATAATTTTTTTGGAATGTTTTTTAAAGACTGGAATCTGGTATGTGCTGATATTGTTATGACAAGTATCCCTGTAATATTAATTTATTTAATTGGCCAAAAATACATTGTATCCGGCATGACAGCCGGAGCGGTAAAAGGATAACTTTCATATTATGACAAAAACGTCATTTAGTAGAAATGGGGGTAGTAATGTTAGTTGTAGATAAAAGACCGGAAAAAAAAATAACTGGATTCAATCGGATTCAGGATGCTCTTATCTTAAATTCTGAACATGGTATGATAAAGCTGGAACCCAAATCTTCCGAAATCATTCGGGTGGTTTATACCCTGAAGGACAGATTTTCTGATCAGTTGAAACCTGGGGTAATATGTAAAGAAGCTTATAGTGGATGGAATCATGAAGAAACAGAAAATGAGATTAGACTTCATACCGATATGCTTACACTGCAGGTGAATAAAACTACTGCATCAATAAAGTATTATGATAGAAATGGAAAGCTGCTTCTTAAGGAGAGGGATTATGAAAGTAAGAATCTCGAGGAATTTGATTTCTTTAGGACAGTTACGGATGAAAACACCAAGATTGAGAGGGTTGTTACCCCCGATGGCATTAAAGAAGTAGTAAAGGATGCGGCCAAGGTTTTTGAACAGAAACTTTATAAAACTAGGTTGTTTTTGGATTGGCAGGAAGAAGAAGCGCTCTACGGACTCGGGCAACACGAGGAAGGATATCTTAATTTACGTGGTACGACTGTTTTGTTGCATCAGGCAAATAAAAAGATTGCAATTCCTTTATTGGTATCCAGTCTAGGTTATGGCATTCTAATGGATACCTATAGTACGATGATCTTCAATGATAGTAATTATGGCTCCTATCTCTACACAGAAGCAGATTATGAGATGGATTTCTACTTTATCAATGGAAGTAACTTAGATGGAGTGATACGTGGGTACCGTTATTTGACAGGTAAAGCAGTTATGCTGCCCAAATGGGCCTTTGGTTTTGTTCAGTCTCAAGAGAGATATGAGACTGCGGAGGAAGTAAATGACGTTATAAAGGAATATAGGCAAAGAAATATCGGACTTGATTGTATTGTTCTAGACTGGCGCTCCTGGGAAGGGGACCTGTGGGGGCAGAAGACTTTTGATAAGGTCAGATTTGCAGACCCTAACGCTATGATGGAAAAACTACATGAAAACCATGCGAATTTGATGATATCCATCTGGCCGAATATGAGCAAAGATTGTGATAATTACAAGGAATTTGAGAAAAACAAGCTCTTATTACAGGCTAGCAGTATATATGATCCATACAAAGAAGAAGGTAGAAAACTCTACTGGAAGCAAGCGAAGGAAGGCCTATTCAATTATGGTATTGATGCCTGGTGGTGCGATTCTAGTGAACCCTTTACTCCGGAATGGAATCATCTTGGTGCACCGGAACCGATTACTATGTACCATGAGTTTTA
>CAZBRY010000063.1:5542-12327 GCA_964494285.1 uncultured Lachnospiraceae bacterium | reverse complement strand
AAAGGTTGTGGCGATTACAGCGGCGATGCCGGATGGAACAGGACTCAAGCGATTTTCCAATATGTATCCCGAGCGTTTTTTTGACGTCGGGATTGCCGAGCAGCATGCGGTGACGTTTGCGGCAGGGCTTGCGGCAGGCGGCCTGCGCCCGATTGTAGCGGTTTATTCTTCTTTTTTGCAGCGCGCCTACGATCAAGTGCTGCATGATGTTTGCATCCAGAACCTGCCGGTCGTTTTTGCGATAGACAGAGCCGGTCTTGTGGGAAGTGACGGGGAGACACATCAGGGTATTTTTGATTTATCCTATTTGTCATCGATTCCGAATATGAGCATCATGGCTCCGAAAAATAAATGGGAGCTTTCCGATATGATGAAATTTGCAGTTGGCTTTGAATCGCCGATCGCGATTCGTTACCCGCGCGGTGAAGCATACGACGGGTTAAAGGGATTTCGCGCGCCGGTTATTTACGGAAAATGCGAAATCATCTATGAAGAAGAGGACATTGCATTATTTGCGATTGGCAGCATGGTAAAGAATGCGGAGGCGGTCAGGAACAACTTAAAGGAACGTGGATATTCATGTAGCTTGATTAATGCGCGTTTCGCTAAGCCTATCGATGAGAAGGCAGTGGAGCAGATTGCGAAGACTCACGGTCTGCTTGTGACACTCGAAGAAAATGTACAAAGCGGCGGATATGGAGAAAAAATCCGCGACTATATAGATGAGCATAAGCCGGAGGTTGGCGTGTTGATTATTTCTCTGCCTGACGACTATATTGAGCACGGCAATGTAGAGCTGTTAAAGCAGGAGGTGGGAATCGATACGGACACGATTATTAAGCGAATCATTACGGAATATGCAGGTATGGGCAGGAAAATATGAAGGAACGGTTAGATGTGATTCTTGTCAATCAAGGCCATGCAGCCTCGAGGGAGAAGGCAAAGGCGATTATTATGTCCGGCAGTGTATTTGTCAAAGGGCAGAGAGAAGATAAGGCAGGATCAGTATTTGAAGAAGATGGGATCGAGCTTCTTGTAAAGGGAAATCCTCTCAAATACGTGAGTAGGGGTGGTCTGAAGCTGGAAAAGGCGATGGCGGAGTTTCAAATTGCTCTGGTGGATATGGTTTGTATGGATATCGGTGCTTCTACCGGCGGATTTACGGACTGTATGCTGCAAAACGGCGCAAAGAAAGTTTATGCTATCGATGTCGGACACGGCCAGCTTGATTGGCGGCTGCGTAACGATGAGCGGGTAGTCTGTATGGAGAAGACGAATTTTCGATACGTGGGGAAGGAAAATATTGCTGAGGAGCCGGATTTTGCATCTGTGGATGTCTCGTTTATTTCCCTGACCAAAATATTGCCGCCGGCTCATGCGCTTTTAAAGCCCGGTGCACGCATGGTATGTTTGATTAAGCCACAGTTCGAGGCAGGCAGGGAAAAGGTTGGAAAAAAGGGAGTCGTGCGAGACAAGTCCGTGCACGAAGAGGTCATCAAAAAGATTCTTAGCTTTTGCAGAGAGAACGGTTTTTTGTCTTTGGAACTGACCTACTCGCCTATTAAGGGACCGGAGGGAAATATTGAGTATCTGCTTTATATCGAAAAGAACATTTTGGCTGAAATCGAATTTGAGAACCGCACAAACGGATGGGGAAGTATGGAGAACATAGAAAATATGGAAAGCCGGGTAAGGTCGATTGTGGAAGAGGCACATGCACAGCTATGATCAAATGAAAAGGAGCATAGGCGCGATGAAAAATTTTTATGTGATGACAAATGTGGAAAAGGATCCGGGCTTTGAAAAGACGAAGGCGATTAAGCAGTTTTTGGAGCTGCGCGGAAGGCGTTGTTTCTATGAGGGAATGGAGCGCACCTCTTTGAAGGAGGACTGTGTGAAGCATGCGAAGAGCATCCCGCCGGATACGGACTGTGTACTTGTGCTGGGCGGCGATGGAACGCTGATTCAGGCGGCTGGCAGACTTGCCAAAAGCAAGATCCCTCTCATTGGGATTAATCTCGGAACACTCGGCTATTTGGCGGAGGTGGAAAAAGAACAGATTTTCCCGATGCTTGAACACTTGCTGAACGGAGAGTATGAAATTGAAGAGCGGATGATGTTGAGTGGTACGCCTTTTATCAACGGAAAAAGAGAGGAAAGACACAGCGCGCTGAACGATATTGTGATCACGAGAAGTGGGATGCGGGGTATTGTAAGCATTCACATTTTTGTCAACGAAAAACTGTTAAATGTTTATGAAGCGGATGGTGTGATTGTCTCCACGCCGACCGGCTCGACCGCCTACAATTTATCGGCGGGCGGCCCGATTGTGGAGCCGGTGGCAAAAGTAATTCTTGTTACTCCGATCTGCCCTCATACGTTGAATACCCGAGCGATTGTGCTGTCCGCGGAGGATAATATCCGTATTGAGATCGGTCAGGGCAGACGCCAGGGACAGGATACGGCGGAGGCTTCCTTTGACGGTGGGTTGGCATGTTTCCTAAACGCAGGAGAATATGTAGATATCAAAAAAGCGAAAGAAGTGACGCGCATTATCAAAATGAGTAAAGAAAGTTTTTTGGACGTGCTTTCCAGAAAGATGTCCGAGGTTCGGTGATGAAAAACAACAGACATAAAAAAATAATAGAAATCATCAAGGATAGCATTGTGGAAACACAGGAGGAACTTGCGGAACGGCTGAATCAGGAAGGCTTTCAAGTGACGCAGGCAACCGTGTCGCGCGATATTAAGCAGCTGAACCTTGTTAAAGTTTCGGCGGTCGGCGGCGGACAGCGGTATGCGCTGCACACCGGAGAAAAGCAGGAATTAAATGAAAAGTTTGTACGCGTGTTGAGGGATGGCTTTGTTTCGATGGATATGGCACAAAATATTCTTGTGATCAAGACAGTTTCGGGCATGGCGATGGCCGTTGCTGCAGCTTTGGATGCGCTTCATTTTCCACAGATGATTGGTTGTATCGCGGGAGATGATACGGTTATGTGTGCTATCAGGAGTGTGGAGGATACGTACACGATGATGGATCACCTGCGCACGATGCTTGGATAAAGGAAAACAAGGGAACAAGGTGGATAACAGATGCTGATAAATCTTCATGTAAAAAATATAGCATTAATTGACGAGGTAGAGATTGATTTTTCAAAAGGGCTGAATATTCTGACGGGAGAAACCGGAGCGGGAAAGTCGATTATTATCGATGCGGTAAATTTTGCACTTGGAAAGAGGATGCCAAAGGATGTCGCTCGGGAGGACGCGGAATACGCTTTGTGTGAATTGATTTTTACGGCGGAAAATAAAGAGCAGGAAGAGAAGCTGCTGGAAATGGACATTCCCGCCGAAGACGGGCAGATTATCATGCAGCGGAAAATTATAAATGGCAGAGGTGTCTGTAAGGTAAATGGGGAAACGGTATCGGCTGCTTTGCTGAAGGAGCTTTCGGGGATGCTGATTGACATTCACGGACAGCATGAGCACCAGTCTCTTTTATATAAGAAAAAACATCAAGAAATATTGGACGGTTATTGCGGTGAGGAATTTCAGTTGCTTCTTAGCCAGATCGCGGACAAGCATCGGCATTATCTGGCGGCGCATACAAAGCTTCTCAAAGCCAGGCAGGCAGACATAAATAGGGAAAAGGAAACGGCGCTTGCGCAGTTTGAGACGGAGGAAATCAGGAGTGCATCTCTGGTGATCGGCGAGGATGAGCGGTTAGAACAGGATTATCGAAAGATGTCCAATGCGAAAAAAATTGCTGAAGCGATTGCGGGCGTGCACCAGTATACAGGCTATGAGATGGAAAATGGAGCGGGAACGGCAATCGGGCGCGCATATGGCATGATAAAATCCGCAGCTGCCTACGATGGGGAAATGAGCAGTCTATTAGAGCAGATTACGGATATAGACAGCCTGCTGAATGATTTTAACAGAGCTGTTGCCGATTATGAGGACAGCCTAAGCTTTGGTGAGGAGGAGTACGTACAGACGGAAGAGCGTTTAAACGTGCTGAACCACTTAAAGAGTAAATATGGGAATACGATTACGGACATACTTGCCTACTGCGAAAAGCAGGAGAAAGAGCTTGAAAAATTTCGAAATTATGAGGAATATATCGCCGGTTTAGAGAAGGAAAGGAAGGATTCAGGGAAAAAATTGCTTCAGTTGTGTGCGCAGGCTTCCAAGATCAGAAGAGCGCAGTCCCTGTTGTTGGCCAAAGACATTCAGACCGCGCTGGTCGATTTGAATTTTTTGGATGCGAGATTTGAAATTAAAGTGGAATCGACGGAAGAAAAGCCGGGGTCTGACGGATATGACGAGGTAGAATTTTTAATCAGCACGAATCCGGGTGAAAAGGTAAAACCTCTGATCCAAGTTGCTTCCGGTGGAGAGCTTTCACGAATTATGCTTGCCCTAAAGGCGGTGCTTGCAAGCCGTGATCAGATCGGTACGCTGATTTTTGATGAAATTGACACGGGAATCAGCGGTCGTACGGCACAGAAGGTGTCTGAAAAACTATCCTTGCTTGCCGGAAATCATCAGGTTATTTGTGTAACGCATCTTCCACAGATTGCGGCGATGGCAGACATGCATTTTGAAATCAGCAAAAACGTATCGGACGGAAGAACGGTTACGACAGTGAAGTGTTTGTCGGAAACCGAATCCGAAAATGAGCTTGCAAGAATGCTTGGCGGCGTACAAATTACCGACACTGTGTTAGAGAATGCAAAAGAAATGAAAAAGCTGGCAAAGAAAACAAAGAAAACCTGATTGAAAGTAAAAAAATATCACATACTAAAACGAGAGAACCAATGTTAAGGTTCTTTCGTTTTTTGAAAGGTATGTGATTTGATGAATAAAAAGCGAAGAATATACCGGACAGTTTTGATCGCTGTCTGTGGAATATTGATAATGTCAGGACTGATCTATTATTATATCGATACAAAAAACAGAATCCCGGATGAAATCAAAATCGTAAAAGGCAGAGATCAGCGGCTCAGTTTGTCGGTGCCTGCTTCCGGTGAGATTTTACCGGTGGGAAATTTCGGGGAAGAAGCGGTGCAAAGCTCGATACCGATTTCCTTGAATCAGCCGGTAACATTTCACAGTTCCACAACCGGCAGCTATACGCTTGAATGCCGCCTGTTCGGCATGATTCCATTAAAAAGTGTTAATTTAGATGTGATTGAGGAATGTCTGCTAACACCGATTGGTATGCCGATTGGGATTTATGTAAAGGCAGATGGTATTCTTGTGCTGGAAACCGGTACGGTGAAAGGCGCGGATGGAATGAATTATGAGCCGGCCGCTGAAATCCTGCAAAGCGGGGATTATATCAAAGCAGTAAACGGTGTGGGCATCCAAAACAAAAGGGAATTGATCGAGACCGTAAAAAACTGTGACGGCCAGGAGCTGATTTTAAAAATATGCCGGGCGGAGCAGGAACTGGAGGTAAAGGTGATTCCGATTATGAGCTCCGCCCAGGAATACAAAATCGGCGTCTGGGTCAGGGACAATGTACAAGGGATCGGTACATTGACCTACATTGATGAGAATCTGGAATTCGGTGCGCTCGGTCACGGAATCAATGATATCGATACTGCAGAGCTGTTAGAGCTAGGCAGCGGAACGCTGTATCATACGGATATTATTTCAATTATTAAAGGAGAAAGCGGTTTTCCGGGCGAATTGATGGGTATTATTGACTACCTTCCGGAAAATGAAATCGGTACGATTACGCGAAACACCGATCATGGAATTTTTGGGGAAGGAAACGAGACACTTTTAGAGGCTGCCTCCATGAGCAGTTATCCGGTCGCGATGAAGCAGGAGATCGCACTTGGCGCCGCTCAGATCCTATGCTGTATCAGCGGACAGGCGGAGTTGTACGATGTTGAAATTACAAAAATTAATCTAAATTCTGAAGGTGAGAATGTGAACCGTGGCATTGTGCTTAAGGTAACCGATGAGCGCCTTCTTGAGCTGACCGGCGGTATTGTGCAAGGAATGAGTGGATCACCGATCCTGCAAGACGGCAAAATTGCAGGCGCCGTCACCCATGTATTTGTGCAGGATGCCACAAAAGGATTTGGTATCTTCATTGAAGAAATGCTGACAAACTCGGAAGACACATTTGACCAATGAATTTAAGGGAAATCATTCTTGCGTAAACTCCCTATCGACCGTATAATAACAGTAACGGAATGCCGCTGCTGCATGCCGTGTGCATCAAAGCGGCAGCAGCGCGGTAGGGAGGGCTTGTAAGATGAAGAGTTTGATACGAAGAAAAAGAACACTATTAGGGGGATTACTTGTACTTTTTATGGCGGCAGGGCTGCTGCTTGGATTACGGCTATCCGTTTTGGCGCAGGAGGTTCAAGCTACGAAGCAGGTGGAAATGGTGTTTACCCATGACCTTCATTCCTATCTGCAAAGCTACGAGTCCGAACGCAACGGCGAGGTCAGCAGTATCGGTGGGCTGGCGCGGCTGAAGACACTGCTTGATGAAAAACGGAAGAAAAATCCTGATCTTCTCGTACTGGATGCGGGAGATATCGCGATGGGCACGCTGTTTCAGGCGTTGTTTGAATCGGAGGCGATCGAGCTTCGGATGCTCGGTAAGCTTGGCTTTGATGTGACGACACTGGGCAATCATGATTTTGATTATGGATCAAAGGCGCTCGCTAATATGTTTTTAAATGCTTCTGAAAAATCAGAAGCACTGCCGTCTTTCGTTGTCTGCAACATAGACTGGTCGGGAGAAAGTGAGGGAA
>CAZBRY010000063.1:0-5532 GCA_964494285.1 uncultured Lachnospiraceae bacterium | reverse complement strand
TTTATGAAGCCATTCAGACCTGTAATCTGCAGGAATATGTCTTGCTTGAGAAGGGTGATGTCCGCATTGCTGTCACAGGCATTTTTGGCAGAGATGCTTTGGAATGCGCCCCGACCTGTGACCTGACCGTGCTGGATCCGATCGAAAGCGTGAAAAATACCGTAAAGAAAATAAAAGCTGATGAGGACGTAGATATGATCGTCTGTGTGTCCCACAGCGGTACGTGGAGCGATCCGGAGAAATCGGAGGACGAACTGTTAGCAAAGGCAGTTCCCGATTTGGATATCATCGTGAGTGGACATACGCATACGAGACTTGAGGAGCCGATTGTATGGGGAAATACTTACATAGTGAGCTGCGGCTGCTACGGAGCCGATACCGGTTTTTGTCATCTGAGGCAGCGCGGAGACGGGCGTTGGGAGATGGAGCATTATGAGCTTATTCCAATGACGAATGACATTGCGGAGGATGCCGAAATCGCATCCGAACTTGCTGCACTTGCAGGCAAAATTGAGGAAGTCTATTTAGATCACTATCACTTAAGCGTTGATCAGGTTCTGGCCATAAATGAAATTTCATTTGAAACTGTGGAAGCGCTGGGTGATTCTCATACGGAGCACCGATTAGGAGATCTCATGTCCGATGCGTATCGGTACGCAGCCAATCTGACGCCGGGCGCAGTGGAACACCCGTTTGATGTTGCTGTCGTGCCATCAGGTACCGTGCGGGGTACTTATTTAAAGGGCGAGGTGACCGTAAGTGACGTATTTGAATCCTTCTCTCTTGGAAGCGGCGCGGACGGAAGCGTAGGCTATCCGTTGATTAGCGTCTACTTAACCGGCGAGGAACTAAAAAATGCTGCTGAAGTGGATGCGTCCGTATCCGATTTTATGACAACGGCCAGACTTTATATGAGCGGTCTTTCTTTCAGTTACAATCCGCATAGAATGCTGTTGAACAAGGTTTCGGACATCTGGCTGACAAAAGGGCTGACGGATGATACCCGCGTAGAACTTGCGGATGACCGGCTGTACCGAGTCGTGACGGATTTATACAGCGGCAGAATGCTCGGTGCGGTGACGAAGTTGTCTAAAGGGCTGCTGGCAATCGTTCCGAAGGATGCAAGCGGACAGCCAATCGAAGCGTTTGAAGATGCGATTATTTATGATGCGGACGGCGCAGAGCTAAAGGGCTGGATCGCTATTGCGGACTATATGGCTTCTTTTGATAAAAACGAGGAGGGAATCAGCGAAATTCCGGCCTATTATGCGTCTTATCATAACAGAAAGGTTGTGGAGGATTCCAGAAGCCCTGCGGCACTTTTGAAAAATCCGAACCGGTTCTTTGCGGGCGTATGTGTTCTTGTTCTGGTCATAATCACACTGGTTGTGCTAACTGTCAAGAGTTGCATGAAGAGGAGAATTTTGTTTAAAAAGATGAAAAAGACAGAATAAAACTTGGTTGAGTTTATCCTGCTTCCTATGTTACAATGGGAAAAGTACGAATAAAGTTAAAGAGGATTACATGAAGAAGAAAAGGCTGACAAGCTGGGAAAGAAGACAGCGCAGGAGGGTCAAGATCATTAGTCGTATGATTTTGCTTTGTATATTCTGCGTGGTTGCCGTATTTGCGGCGGCGAGTTTTCTTCCCTATGAAACGATGGATATGAGTGAATACTTTTCAGTAAGCTATGAAGGTTATAATACAAAAGGCTTTGCAGCGGTGACCGTAGATGAAAAAAAGCTAAATGAGACGATGGCGCTTGTAAAGGATGATTATAAAACGGCTCTGTTCCATACCGAGGAATGCAGTGATACGGATTATGATTGCTTTTTAAAAAGCATTTCGGCGAAGGTGGAAAATGCAGAGAATTTGAGTAATGGAAGTAAATTCACGATCCGCTATTATTATGATGAGGCACTTGCAAAGAAGCTAAAGATTAAGGTGCTTTCTAAGAATGAGGAGGTCACTGTATCGGGTCTTGCGACAGCCGCTTTTTTAGAAAAGGAAGATTTGTTTCAGGATGTTGAGGTAAGCTTTAGCGGTATTTCTCCGAATATTACGATGAAGGTTACCAACCATAGTACGAATGCTTTTATTCGCAGTATGGTATTTAATCCCGAGGAATTCAAAGAATATTATTCAGCCGGAGATGTTGTCAGAATCCGAGCTTATTTCAGCGAGGAAGAATGCTTGCGGCAGAACTATTCTGTCGATACGCCATCGCAGGAATGCATCATGGAGTATACGGTGGAGGGGATGGATTCCTACGTAACGTCGTCCGATGAACTGACACAGGATGTGCTCAAAGAGGCGATTGCAGCAGGAAAGACTGCCTTTACGGATACCAATGCCAACGAATACGGCGTCAGGATTTTTATTGAGGCCGGTCTTGTGCCGGTGTATATTAATAAGAAGGCGACATTTGAATGGCTGACACCGTCGCTGATATCGGCCTATTTCAAGTCGGTCAGGCCGGAGGCGGCCGGAGAGAACGGCAATAATTATAATGACTTGGATTTGATCTATTTTGTCAAGCTGACACAGGCAGATGGTGTGACATGTGATGCCGAAGCAGTTGTTCGATTCAGCAATATGATCGTAAGATCGGACGGCACTTTGGAATACGACTTATCTGCCCCAAAGGTCATATCTGCCTCTCACAGCAATTCCAACATTATCAAAAATGTTGTTACCAGGTATGAAAGCACCTATGATATCGAAAAATTAAGCTACAGCGAATATTATTAAAGAAGTCAGGGGAGGAATTGCCCATGGATACGTTTGAGAAGGTGATCAAAAACGGGACGATTGTTACGGCATCGGATACCTATCGGGCAGATATTGGCATAGCAGGCGGAAAGATCGCAGCCCTCGGTAAAAATCTGGATGCCGCACAAGTCATTGACGCTGCGGGATGCTATATCCTACCGGGCGGTATCGATGTCCACACACATTTGGATATGCAGTTGGATGAAGAACTGACGTCTGCCGATGATTTTGAAACAGGTTCCATAGCGGCTGCCATTGGCGGTACCACTTCTTTTATTGACTATGCGTGTCAGCCTGCAGGAGGAACGTTGCGGGAGGCACTTGAGATATGGAAGGAAAAGGGCAGGAAAGCCTGTTTGGATTACGGATTGCACATTGCAGTGACGAGAGCCGATGAAGAGACACTTGCCGAAATGGAAGAAATGGTGAGCGAAGGAGTGACAAGCTTTAAGGTTTACCTCGTTTATGACATGCGTGTCAAAGATGAGGAGCTTTTAAAAATACTTGAGAAATCGAAAGAATGCGGAGCGATTGTGACGGTTCATTGTGAGAATTACGATGTGATCAAGCATTTGACGGAAAAACTTTTAAAGGAAGGAAAGAGCGAACCAAAATATCACCCTGTTTCGCGTCCGGCGAAGTGCGAGGGCGAGGCGGTGAACAGGGTTCTTGAATTGGCCGCAATTGCCGGTGCGCCGGTTTATATCGTTCATAATACGTGCAGGGAGGGCGTGAAACGAATTAAGGAGGCACAGGAAAATGGCCAAATGGTGCTTGCCGAAACCTGTCCTCAGTATTTATTTTTGACGGATGCCGTCTATGATAAACCGGATTTTGAAGGGGCCAAATATGTCATGTCGCCGCCACTTAGAAAAGAAGCGGACACGGTTTATTTATGGGAGAGGCTGAAAGACGGTACCTTGCAGATCGTAGCGACTGATCACTGCCCTTTTTCCTTTGAAGAAAAGAAAAGGGGATTGCATGACTTTTCCCAAATACCAAACGGTGGAACAGGTATCGAGGAGCGGATGCTGTTAATGCTATCCGAGGGGGTAAAACATGGTCTGACGCTAAATCGGATCGTGGAGGTGACTTCGCATAACCCGGCAAAAATTTTTGGGATGTATCCGCAGAAGGGTACGATTGCATTGGGTTCCGATGCGGATTTGGTTTTGTACGATCCGAACAGGGAGTTCACGATCACGAAAGCGGGATTACATGAAAATGTAGATTATACGGTATATGAAGGCATTTCTATCAAAGGCTGTCCAGTCATGACGCTTTCACGGGGGGAGATCATAGTGAAAGAGGGCATTTATGTCGGAGAACGGGGGAGAGGACAATTTGTAAAAAGAATAAAAGAAATCTAACAAAAGGGTCTGAAAGACCCTTTTTTAATGCGAATAATAAAAAAACAAGGGAGAAAACAAAAAAATATATCGAAGATGGCGAATTATCACTCTTGTCTGGAAAATTGATCCTTGACTATACTGTAATAAGTGAGGATGCCGCTCATATTTTGACGGCAGGCTATTAAAATAGAAAGGACTGTGAAACAATGGAGAAGTTGAATGTAGCTATTTTTGACGACAACAGAAGAATGCTGGAGGTAGTAACAGATGTTTTAGCAAATGATAGCGAAATGGATGTAGTGGGGCATGCGGATAATGGGGAAGACGCATATGCGATCATCAAAAACAAGGAGCCTGATGTTGTGCTTTTGGACTTGATTTTACCAAAGCTTGACGGGCTGGAGATTATGCAGAGAGTGAAAAAAGACAATTCGATCAAAAAAGTACCATCATTTATTGTACTCTCAGCAGTTGGGGACGAACAGATCACAGAGGATGCGTTTCGACTTGGGGCAAAATATTTTATTTTAAAGCCTTTTAATCCGGAGGCGGTAAAGAATCGAATTAAGATGTTTAAAGAGGATTACAGGAGAAGAAGTGTGACGCATGAAGTTGTCTATGAGAAAAAGGCAGAGGAGTCAAATGTTGAAGCAAATCTAGAGAGCGACGTAACAAATATTATTCACGAAATAGGTGTTCCGGCGCATATTAAGGGCTATCAATATTTGCGGGATGCGATCATGATGTCAGTCAACGACATGGACATGCTTAACTCTATTACGAAGGTGTTGTATCCAACCATCGCAAAACGTTACCAAACGACGCCGAGCAGAGTAGAGAGAGCAATTCGCCACGCAATTGAGGTTGCATGGAGCAGGGGAAAAATGGATACGATCGACGAACTGTTTGGCTATACGATACATATGGGCAAAGGAAAACCAACCAATTCAGAATTTGTTGCCTTGATTGCGGATAAGATACGGATCCAGTACCGCATGAACAGGAAATAGGATTTTCTTCTTTTCTTCTATTGCCTTCTCGTGTATAATAATGGGGTAGCATATTCCGAGAGGGAGGTTTCATTTCATGAGGAAAATTTTATTTGCCGCATCGGAGGGTGTGCCCTTTATAAAAACAGGCGGATTGGCGGATGTCATTGGTTCTCTGCCGAAATGTTTTAATCAAAAATATTTTGATGTTCGTGTTATTATGCCAAAGTATTCCTGTATTTCACAGGAATACCGGGATCAGATGACATACGTCGATCATTTTTATATGGATATCGGGAGAAAGACGCAGTATGTGGGGGTATTTGAACTGGTTTATGAAGGGGTTCCCTTTTATTTTGTAGACAATGAATATTTCTTTTCGGGAGATAAGCCTTATGGCGGTTTGCTTTGGGATTTGG
>CAZBRY010000062.1:0-12352 GCA_964494285.1 uncultured Lachnospiraceae bacterium | reverse complement strand
GACTTTCATCTGTCAAGGATGCTTTGCACCGCTTGCGGCTTCGTCCTTGACAGATGGAAGCCTCTGGTCTTCTTTGTAATCAAGAGGAATAAGCCTCTTTTTCACATTTTATGTGCACTCTTTACAATCCCCAAATATGAGAATTAAAGTACACGATTTTTCTATTCTGTAGTGAGACACTATGGTTTATGCTGTCTACATATTTTCCTAATTCTCCATGCCGATTTTTTTCTGACCGAATTATTTCTGTGCTACTTAATACATCGTATTCTGCACCCACAGCTTTCGAAAGCGTTCTTTTCTGATACCTTACCAGCTCCAACATATCTCCACCATTGAGTTCATATGCTCTTAGTTTTGCCATTTTTGTTGCGCCTGTGATGCTCCAACCCATTGGTCTTGAACTCATTCTGCTAGATAACACATGGCTTACGTGGCCTTCGGTGCTGCTTCCTTTTACACCGCTCTGATGTCTCAAACGCAGCTTAGCAGCTGTCCAGTTTGAAAGAATATAATCTCTGGCAGTTGCAATTCGTTTTAATCCTGTTTCATCCACCAGACAACCTTCCAGTCGATCAACGATTTCCTCAAAGTCCTGTTTTGTTTTACTTCTAATCGCTGTTCGAAGCTCATCTAGTGCATTTTCCTTACTGTCCTTCATGTGACTGGTTAGCTTAATCAGATATTTTTCAAGATGAAATTCATCCAGTACATATGTGATTCCTGCAATTCTTTTCATTCCGGATTTAATCCAGGCTCCACCATCTGAACTCAGATATACTTTTTTGACTTTATCCAGGTCATAATGGTTGCTGATATATTCATATACCTCATCCCAAAATGCTGTGTTTTCTTCTCCATAACTGGTCCCGCAGAAGTAGTACGGATTTACAAGTCTATGTCGTTTACTCTTCGGAGCTTCATTTTCAATTCCCTCATGTACATAAACAAGTTTTGTTATCAGGCAGTTGTTTTTCTGGTGTTTTTCATTTTCAATCAGATCACCTTTTTTCTCTCTAAACTGAAGTGATGCATGATCCTCATCAGCCTCAATATAAAGATACTCCACCTCTTTCTTCACTTCTGGTTTCTCACAGTTTTTAGGAAATTCGAGTGCATGGATCTTATTTTTTACAGTCTGCTTTTTCACATCTGTTGTCAGACTTGTTTCTTCTCCACCACGTCTGTACGAGGTCTGAACAGACTCCTTCAGCATTCTGGCAAGTGCATCCTCTGTAATTCGTTCATGTTTCTCAAGTCCAATAATTCGATCCAAAAGATATTCACTTTCACCTGTTTCTTTATTCGTAAATAACGTTTTTTCAAATGTAACTGTTCCCAGTGATGTAATCAGCTGCTTGGTATCATGAGACTCAACCACCCAGTGCTGCAAGCGTTTTGAGCTCTTTCTGAGCATCTGGTTCATTTCTTCCAGTGATTCCTGAATCATTTTCAATCCAAGGTTATGCAGCTCGTCTGTGAGCCCCAGAACATACTCAGCAAGCCTTTTCGGATCCTTTACGAAATCATCCTCGAGTTTTTCAAATCTTTTAATGCATTCTTCTTCAAAATATTTTATACTGTTATACATAGAGAGCACCTTTCCTTTGTTTGTATTAGTTCGTCGCTAAATACTTTATCACAAAGTTGGTGCTCTCTATTTTTATTTTCCATTATCCGAGTAAAATTTTACGCTAGACAATATGTAATGACCCCCAGGTTGTAAGTTCGTGGATTTACCAGTATACTAAAGTTTACAAACTAAAATGGTAACTGGGATTACCGCATACAAAATGGAGGTCATCAAATGAATTATAACACAGTTTACGTAGGAATGGATGTTCACAAAGAAAGTTTTTCACTTTGCAGTTTCACAATTGAGGAAGACAAGGCTTCTCATGCACAGAAAGTCGAATCTGATTATAAGCAGGTTCTGAAATATCTTGAATTTCTGCGCACCATTTACGGGAACGATGCTAATTTCATATGCGGTTATGAGGCAGGTTGTCTTGGTTTTACTTTATATCATCAGTTAACAGCTCATAATGTCAACTGTGTGATTCTTGCTCCTACGACAATGCTACAACAGCGTGGAAAAAAGAAAATCAAAACGGATATACGTGATGCTGCGTTAATCAGCAGATGTCTTGCTCAGCATAATTATAGTCCCGTTCACATTCCAACACAGCAGGATGAAGAGACCAAGGAATATATTCGAATGAGAACTGATCATAAGCTGGCTCTCAAGAAGATAAAACAACAGATTTTGGCATTCTGCTTACGACACAACTATCGCTATGAAGGAGGTCGCAATCATTGGACCCAGACGCATATCAAATGGCTCAAAGCATTGAGACCAGACGGTCTGTACAAAGAGATCCTTGATGAATACCTACTGACCTTCGATAACCTCACTGACAAGTTGGAACGACTTGATCAGCGAATTGAGGAACTTGCATCCCAAGAAGTCTACAGGGTTAAAGTGAGAAAGCTCTCCTGCTTCCTCGGTGTAAAAACAAACACGGCTTTATCGACCATCGTTGAAGTCGGTGACTTTCAGCGTTTTGCAACAGCAGAAAGATTTGCGTCCTATCTTGGACTGGTACCTGGTGAGAATTCCAGCGGCGATGAAAAACAGCGATTGGGTATTACCAAAGCTGGTAACACGCATGTGCGCCGGTTATTGGTTGAAGCGGCTCAAAGCTATGCTCGCGGGCAAATAGGACACAAATCCAAGGAGCTGAAATCGCGTCAGGCAGGAAATACGCCACAAGTGATTGCTTATGCAGACAGAGCCAACGAGCGCCTGAGACGTCGCTACTACAAAATGGTTCTGGGGCAGAGTAAACGCAGTAACGTTGCAAAAGTCGCAATTGCAAGAGAACTTGCCTGTTTTATGTGGGGCATGATGACAGATTGCATTGCCTGATACAGGTACAACATCGTGCTGCTAATATCAAGGCTGCTACGCACCGCCAAAGGCGGCAAGGCCTTGACATCATCATCCCGCTGCTGTAGTGGGTAATCAAGCAGATGTAAGATGGCTTGCGCCACATACATCTGGCCAGTAATGAAGGTAACAACTGAAGACATCTTGAAAGGGTTTCGGCCATTTCAAGGTTCGAGCTATCTACGACAAAACTATGTTGGCACAGAAATCTGTGATCCACGCTTCTAGACGGTAGAGCTCACGGCGGACCATTGACCTGTAGGTAACCAATCCACGTATATCAGAGTGGCCAATGCCGGGAACTGATACCCCGAAGCTCTTTCGAGATGTCTTCAGAAACAATAAAATAAAAGCTTGTGGTGATTTTTCTCAATTTACATCTTGACAAAGGTCATTACATATCAGCTTTTTTATTGTACTTTACATAAAAATATACTATACTAAAATATAGTATATTTTTATGTATGTATCGGCGGTCAAGGCGGGAATTGCCAAAACGCAGTTTTGATAAGCGGCCCGGTCATGAAGGAAGCGTGGGAAGCGGATGTTGAAAAGAAAGCTTGAGGAAATCGGCTCGGGAATTTACCGCAGCGTGATTTATCCTTTTGTCAGAATCGGAATCGAAAGAAGGACCCACAGCATCATGAAGCAGAAGTCCTATCTGAATAAAGGCTCTGTGCTTGAGGGGAAAAATTATATCGGCAGGCAGGTGCGGCTGTCTCATACGCAGGTGGGCTTTGGCTCCTATGTCAATGACAGGGGAGACCTTTCCAATACCGTTATCGGACGCTATACGTCCATCGGAACGGATGTGTCCTGCCTTCTTGGAACGCATCCGGTAGGCACCCATGCGGCGATGCATCCGGCGTTTTATTCGGCGTCGGGGGCTCTCGGATACAGCTATGTGAAAAAAGATTCCTTTGAGGAATTTACATTTATCGACCGGGAAAAGCGCATACAGATCGTCATCGGAAATGATGTATGGATCGGAAACGGAGTGCGCATCAAGGAAGGCGTGACGATCGGAGACGGAGCGGTCATCGGCGCAGGCGCACTTGTGCTTCACGACGTGGAGCCTTATGCCGTTTATGCAGGCGTGCCGGCAAAAAAAATCAGGATGCGCTTTCCAAAGGAACAGGCAAACAGGCTGCTTGCGTTCAAATGGTGGGACAAGGGCGAAGCATGGATTGCCGAGCATGAAGCGGATTTTGCGGATGTGGAAAGGCTGCTGGAACAGGGCGGCCGCTGACGCAATGAATAAATGGAGCAGATTATGAATACAGTTGCAATCGTAATTATTGCATACAACAGACCGGATTCCTTGAAACGCCTGCTTGCGTCGCTCGCGGGGGCCGATTATCCGGAAAAGGAACGCATTCCACTGGTCATCAGCATCGATAAGGGCGATAATGCTGAGGTCATTGAGACGGCGGAGTCATTTATATGGGAGCATGGTGAAAAGTCCGTGATTTGCAGGGAAACGAATCTGGGGCTGAAGCAGCATGTGCTTTTGTGCGGGGATTATACGCAGACATACGATGGCGTCATCATGCTGGAGGATGATCTGTATGTTTCCCCCTCTTTTTATGCGTATGCTTCAGCTGCGCTGGATTTTGCGGAGGGGCAGGATACTATCGGCGGCGTTTCGCTCTATAATCATCTGTTGAACGTGCATGTACGCGAACCGTTTGAAGCGGTCAGGGATGACTATGACAACTGGTATTTCCAGTTTGCTTCCTCGTGGGGACAGGCTTTTTGCAGGGCGCAGTGGAGCGGATTTCGGGAATGGCTCAGGGACAACGACGGGAAGCCGCTGGCCGCATTCGATGTGCCGGAAAACGTATCCTCCTGGTCGGATAAATCGTGGCTGAAATACTACATCAAGTATCTGATAGAGACAAAAAAATATTTCATGTACCCGTATGTATCGCTGACGACGAATTTTTCGGAGGAGGGCGCACATGCAAGAGAAGCGGTTACGGATCTGCAGGTGCCGCTTGCCGGGAAAGCCGGTTCTGAGCGGCAATATCGCTTCTGTACGCTTTGGGAGACAAGGGCGGTCTATGACGCGTTTTTTGAGAATATGAGCTTGAAGAACTATGTGGAACAGCAGCTTGCGGAATTCCCCCAAAGTGCGCAAAATGGGCCCGGTATGGAAAAAGCAGTTTCGATGGAAATCGACCTGTACGGATATAAGCCGGTAATACCGCAAACGCGTTATTTTCTTACCTCGAAGAGCCTGCCGTATAAGCGGTTGAAATCCTATGGCAGAAGTCTGCGCCCGATGGACGCCAACATTTTTGAGGAAATGCCCGGAAATGATTTTTATTTGTATGATACGGAAGAGGCGGGGAGCGCGCCGAAGGCGGAAGAGGCGGAGAAATATTTATATCATTACAGGGCGTTAAAAGTCAAAGCGATGCGTTCGGTATTGTTTTACCGGATCAAGCGGAAATTGCGTAGATCATGATGATTTTTGACTGGAACGGAGCGGCATATGTGTGGAATATTTGGAGTCATTAATGAGAAAATAGAAGAATCACTGGCGATGCGATGCTTAGATCGGATCATACACCGGGGGCCGGACGGATACGGACTGTGGCAGGAGGACGGTGTGACGCTTGGGCACCGCAGGCTGGCAATTTTGGATTTATCGGACAACGGGACGCAGCCGATGGCCTATGCCGATGGTCGATACATGCTGATCTATAATGGTGAAATCTATAACTTTGTCGAGCTTCGTAAGGAGCTGGAGCTGTCAGGATATACGTTTAGAAGTGAATCTGATTCGGAGGTTTTGCTCGCTTCCTATCTTGCGTGGGGCGAAAAATGCCTTGAGAAGTTTAACGGCATGTGGGCGTTTGCCATTTGGGACAGACAACTAAAGCGGATGTTTCTAAGCCGCGACCGATTTGGGATCAAGCCGCTGTATTATACGGTGGTAAACGGCAAAAACGGAATTGCCTTCGGTTCGGAAATGAAGGCGCTGACACCGCTGATGAAGGAAGTCAGACCGAATCGGGAGCTTGTGACCGATCCGAAACGAATGGTGTTTTATGAAAGTGGAGAGGACTGCGTGATCGAAGGGATCAGGCGATTTCCAGCGGGCAGCTATGCTTATGTGGATGAAAATGGCATGCGGATTACAAAATGGTGGAATACACTAGAGCATCTGGTGGAAGTTCCTGAGCGCTATGAGGAGCAGGTCGAACTAATGCGCGAACTGTTTCTGGATGCCTGCAGGCTTCGTATGAGAAGCGATGTGACAATCGGCACAGCGCTTTCCGGCGGACTCGATTCCTCTGCGACAATCTGTGCGATGGCGCATCTGGCGCGCAATGCGAGCGATGTGCGCATGAATGAAGACTGGCAGCATGCCTATGTAGCGACGTTTCCCGGCACGACGATGGATGAGAGCGCCTATGCCAGACAGGTGACGGATTATCTGGGCATTCTGAGCACGTTCGTGGAAATCGATCCACGAAAGGCGATCGATCAATTGGATGAATATATTTACCTGTTTGAGGATGTCTATCTGACAAGCCCGATCCCGATGATGATGCTTTATCGCGCGCTGCGGGAGGACGGCACGCTTGTGACGATCGACGGACATGGAGCCGACGAGCTGTTCGGCGGCTATACCTTTGATTTGATCCATGCCCTGCGGGACGCGAAAAATAAAGAGGAGCGGGACATGATCCTGACGGCCTATATTGACAGCTTCCCGAAGGATGTTTCTAATATGGCGCTGAAGAACCGCTCCAAATCAGGCGTCTATTTGAATTATTTAAAACGCAGCATGAAGGATAGGCTGAAAAGCGGAAATGAGACCTACAAAGCGGTTCGGGCGGCGGATGATCCGGGTTATCGGCGTCTGGATACGCTGAACCAAATTTTATATGCTTCCTCCCATGAGACGATTTTGCCGACGCTGCTGCGCAATTATGATCGCTACAGCATGGCAAGCGGGATTGAAATCAGGATGCCGTTCATGGATTACAGGATCGTGGAGCTGGCAATGTCCATCGGTTGGAAATCGAAGCTGCACGGCGGGTATTCCAAATCGATCATTCGGGATGCGATGGCTCCTTATATGCCAAAGGAAATCGCATACCGTAAGACCAAAATCGGCTTTAATACGCCCATTGTTGAGTGGATGCAAGGGCCGCTCAAAAGCTATTTTGAAGATACAATCCAAAGTAAGGCGTTTCGTTCCTGTGATCTGATCGATGCAAAGGCAGTCAAGGCACAGGTGGAGCAGGTCATTCACGATTCGTCTGCGACTTTTGCCATGGGCGAACAGGCGTGGAGCGCGCTGTACCCCTATTTGTGGGAACGTGCCGTACTGAAGCATAAGCCGTGTTGAAATATAATTTTTTATTTGGGAAGGGACTCCGCTTTTTGCCGGGAGAACGATAGGAATACAGAATATGGGCTTATTAAAGAAAATCAATTATATTTTTTCCCGAAAACAGAAGGTGCAGTCCGTGTTTCTCTGCATCGGGATTTTTATAGGCGCGCTGCTCGAGCTTATCGGCGTTTCTTTGATTACGCAGCTCGTTTCGCTTGTTACGGATCCTGAGATGATCCATACCAAAGCCCTTCTGCAGTCGATCTATGATCTGTTTCATATGGAGTCGGACAGGCAGTTCTATTTATATGTCGTGATGGCGCTGATTCTTGTGTATGTCGTTAAGAATTCTTTTCTGCTGTGGATTAACTATGTGCAGTATACCTTCATCTATAACAACCAGCTTCGGCTTTCCGGCAGGCTGATCGACTGCTATTTAAAAAAGCCTTACACGTATCATCTGGATAAAAATTCTGCTGAGATGGTGCGCAATGTCATGCTGGATACGGAGCGCTTTTTCCAGATGCTTTTAAGCGTATTTCTCATGCTGTCGGAAGTGCTGATTTCAGGCCTGCTCTGTGTTTATCTGCTTTGGACGGATTGGTTCATCACCGTTTCGGTCGTCCTGATTCTTGCGGTTTTTACCGGATTTTACCTTATTTTATTTAAAAACAAGGCAAAAGCATACGGAAAAGAAAACCAGATGTACGACGGGAAAATGCACCAGTCTATTAATCAGGCGCTTGGCGCGGTTAAGGATATTAAAATCCTCCACCGGGAAAAATATTTTGTCAACGCCTTTACGGATTATGGAAGAAAAAAAATGCACGCGGTCAGAAATAACAACGTGCTCGGACAGGCGCCGAAATACATCATCGAAACGGTCTGCATCGGTGCGATTCTCATTGTGCTCGTGCTTAAGATTTATCAGGGCGAGGATTTGACGAAGATGATACCGCAGCTTGCCGCATTTGCGGTCGCGGCGTTCAAGCTTCTGCCCTCCGTGAGCAAGATCAACAATTTTGCGAATCTCATCATCTTTTTAAAACCATCGGTTGATTTGATCTACCGCGATATCAAGGATACGGAGGACATGAAGAACTTTGAACTGCAGGATGCGGCCATCGCGGATGCGGTTTATGCGGATAATTGTCCGCACTGCGTGGAAATCTCGCATGTTTCCTACCGGTATCCGCATACGGACAGGGATGTACTGAAGGATGTCTCCTTTGCGATCCCGCTTGGCGCTTCAATCGGGCTGATTGGGCCGTCCGGTGCCGGTAAATCGACGATGGCGGATATTATTTTGGGTATTCTCACGCCGACAGAGGGAACAGTGAATTACGGCGTGATGAACGTCCACGAGCATCCGCTGAAATGGTCAAAGAAGCTCGCCTATATCCCGCAGGCAATTTATCTGGCAGATGAGACGATCAGGAATAATGTTGCCTTTGGCATTGACGATGCATTGATCGATGAAGAGAAGGTTTGGAAGGCTCTAGAGGAAGCGCAGCTAAAGGATTTCATACAAGGACTTCCGGAGGGGCTCGATACGATGGTCGGAGAGCGCGGCGTCCGGCTTTCCGGCGGACAGCGTCAGCGCATCGGCATCGCAAGGGCACTGTATGACAACCCCGAAATTCTCGTGCTGGACGAAGCGACGTCCGCGCTCGATTCGGGAACCGAGGCGGCGGTCATGGAGGCCATCGACCGGCTGCAGGGCAGAAAGACCCTAATCATCATCGCGCACCGCCTGACGACGATCCGCAACTGCCAGTACGTTTTCAAGGTGGAGAACGGAACGATCGGGAGCGTGGATCCGGCTGAATTGCAGTGAATTTGATAACAGAATCAACATAAAAACGAGGTGCTACATGTCTGAAATGACGGTAAGTGTCATATTTATCACCTATAATCATGAAAAATATGTGCGCAGGGCGCTGCTTAGCGTGCTGAATCAGGAGACGGATTTTCCGTTTGAGGTCGTAGTCGGAGAGGACTGCTCGACGGACTCCACGAGAGAAATTCTCATGGAGCTGAAGGAGCAATATCCTGAGAAGGTGCGGCTTCTTTTCAGGGAAAAAAATCTCGGCAGGCCGACGCTGAATGTCTATCAGACGACAATGGCATGCACCGGCGAGTATGTCGCTTATCTGGAGGGCGATGATTATTGGGATGATACGCATAAGCTGCAAACGCAGGTGGACTTTTTGAAGGCGCATCCCGAATATATTGCCGTGACGCATGCGTGCCGGATGATTGATGAAAATGGAGAGGACATTACGGATCCAACGGCGCTTTCAGTCGGAGATATGTATGCGTGGAGCGGCCGGTTTACCTTTGAGGATTTTAAATACTCCGGCAAATGGCCGGGGCATTATGCGACTGTTTTATCCAGAAATATCTATCCGGAAGGAAAATACGATTATACGATTTTATACAGGGCGCACGATTTTGTGGACGACGGCGTGATCCTGCTGTTTTTGCTCATTCAGGGCGATATTTTCCGGATGGATGAGGTCATGAGTGCATGGCGGTACGTGCGTAAAAAGGAGGCCGGAAATTGGAACTCGCTTTCGATGCAGCGCAATGTCATCAAGGAGGACTGCTATCTGATGCAGAATCTGATGAAATGGTGCGAGGAGAGCATCGGACTGACCGATTACAGCGTACAGAAAGCCCAAAAGGATTTCGAGACGGCTCTGAACATGTATCTGCACCGTCCGAATAAGGAAAACGGGCAGTTTGTAAAGGATATGTTTGCCTACAATATCAAGGAGGTCGTTCGCAAGGGCAAAAAAACCTCCCTGCTCGGCTATTCTGTCAAGACGATCTGGAATAAGTTATTTCCTATAGGCCAGTTGTAAAAATAAATGAGAGGAGAATGCGGCAAAATGCTTGTGCTGCCGCTGTAAATAAAAATGAGCGAGGAAAAGAAAATTTTAGTGACGCGGTCTTCTCTGCCGCCGTTTGAGGAGTATGTGGAGGCGATCCGGCCGCTTTGGGACTCGGCGTGGCTGACCAATATGGGAGCCAATCATCAGGAACTGGGCAGGCAGCTTGCGGATTACATGCGCGTGAAAAACGTGTCTCTGTTTGTGAACGGTCATATGGCGCTGGAGCTTTGCATTCAGGCGATGGGCCTGACGGGCGAGGTCATCACGACGCCGTTTACTTTTGTGTCCACGACGCATGCGATCATCCGAAACGGCCTGACGCCGGTATTTTGCGACATCAATCCGAACGACTACACGATCGATGCGGATAAAATAGAGGAACTGATCACGGAAAGAACCTCGGCGATCATTCCGGTACACGTCTATGGAAACGTATGTGACGTCAAAAAAATAGAGGCGATCGCGAAAAAGCATCATTTGAAGGTGCTCTATGATGCGGCACATACCTTTGGCGTGGAGGTGGACGGCGCAGGGGTCGGCAGCTTCGGGGATGCTTCCATGTTCAGCTTTCATGCGACGAAGGTATTCCATACGATCGAGGGCGGCGCGGTAGCTACCGCGGACGATCATCTGATCGCGGAATTATATAAGCTGAAGGATTTCGGCATCAAGGATGAGGAAACGATAGACGGCATCGGCGCAAATGCGAAGATGAATGAATTCCAGGCGATTATGGGACTTTGCAACCTGCGGCATGTGGACGGCGAAATAGAAAAAAGAAAGGCTGTCGTAGAGCGCTACCGCGAAAATCTGGAAGGGATACCAGGGCTTCGTCTCGTGAAAGAACAGCCGAACGTCAAGGCCAATTATGCCTACTTCCCTATTATAATAGAAGAAACGCATTTTGGAATGACGAGAGATAAATTGCTTGACCTGTTAAAGACGCATAATATCCACGGGAGAAAATATTTTTATCCGCTGACAAGCGCCCTTAAGTGTTTTGGCGGACGGTTTGATGCCTCGGCGACGCCCGTGGCGGAATGGACCGCCGAAAGGGTGATGACTCTTCCGATGTCGGCTTCGCTGCCGCTTGCTGATGTAGACCGCATCTGTAAAATAATACGGGAAAAATAGACTGGAAAATAGCCGGAAAGGACGGGAAGCAGGATGATAATAGTCAGATTTACGAGCGGTTTGGGAAATCAGATGTTCCAGTATTCCTTTTACCGGCTGATGCAGGAGACCTATCCGCATACGGAGGTCAAGGCTGATCTGACATGGTTCTATGCGAATAACGACCATCACGGCTATGAGCTGCCGCGGATTTTCGGCTCCGGCTCCAACTCGCAATTTCAGGTAATTGAGGCATCCAAAGCCGATATTTTTAAGGTGACGGGGCTGCTGCCGAACTTATGCGATAACCGCTTTGCCAAAAGCTTTGAGAAGCTTCGCCGCTATCCGAACCGCATCCTTAGAGAGTTTACGGGCAAAAGGCTCGCGCCTTATCTGATCGATCAGCTCACAGGAAGTATCAGCAACGAGGATTTTGTATGTCCGGATGGAAGTGTGAAAAATGCGCTCTATGAAACGGTCATGCATCTGGACCCTTCAAAAAATTGGTATCTGACCGGCTTTTGGATAGAAGAAAAATATTACAGGGAAAGAATTTTGCGGCTGCAGGACGAGCTGATGTTTGACAGCTGCCTGACAGGAAAGAATGCGGAGCTGGCGCTCAGGATGCGGAATGAAAACTCTGTCAGCATCCATGTGAGAAGGGGAGATTATCTTTCGCCGCCGTATTCAGGCATGTTTGAGTCTCTCGGCAGGGATTATTATGAAAAAGCGGTCGCCTATATCAACGAGCATGTGAAGCGTCCGCGTTTTTATGTGTTTTCGGACGACAGCGCCTTCGTAGAAAAGCAGTTTGACTGGCTCCCCAACAGGACGGTCATCGCGCATAATACCGGAGACGACAGCTATTTGGACATGCAGCTCATGAGCCTGTGCAGGCATAATATTATCGCCAATTCCACATTTAGCCAGTGGGGTGCGCTGTTAAACAAAAATGAGGATCATCTGACGCTGTACCCGGCGGCATATTTAAAGAATCGCGACAACGAGGAGAAGACGCTGCCCGGCTGGGTGCGGATCTCC